>CAYOON010000098.1:0-6927 GCA_964405595.1 uncultured Lachnospiraceae bacterium
TCTGCCGTGTAGCTTTTTCCGTCTTTCCGGATCTCGTAATCGTCCACGAAGATTCTTTCCCCGAATTCGGGCAATGCTCCAAACGCCAAACGGGTCATTTCCAGTCGGTCGGCGGCAGAAATCGCGGACGCTGCCTTGTGGGGCGGAATGTTAGCCGGCATAATCAGCAGACGGTCGGGTTGAATCTCCCGGAAAAAGGAGAGCGCCGCGTGAATATGCCCGTTATGGGGTGGGGAAAAGGTTCCGCCATAGATTCCCAGCTTCATCATCAGCGGATGGCGGACAGGTCGATCTTTTTGTGTTTCTTGGACTCGCGGTAGAGCACAAATTTCGTTCCAATTACGGTCACGACCTCGGCTCCCGTGCGCTCGGCAAGGATTTCCGCCGCCTCTCTGGGGGAGTAGGAGCTGTTTTCCAGTACCCGCACCTTAATCAGCTCTCGAGCCTCCAGCGCGTTGCCGATCTGCTCGGTCATATTATCGGAAATCTCTCCCTTGCCTACCTGAAAAATCGTCTGTAACTCGGTTGCCATGCCGCGAAGATAGGCTCTCTGTTTACTTGTCATTGTGTTTCTCCCAAAATTCAACGAATTGTTTTGCGAACGCCTCCATGGCGATTGCGCGATGGCTGATGGCGTTCTTTTCGTCCCCAAGTTCCGCGAAGGTTTTGCTCAAAGGCTCGTAGAAAAAGAGCGGATCATAGCCGAAACCGGTATTTCCGCGGGGTTCTGTCAGGATTTTTCCGTGGCAGTCTCCGCGAACTACCAGACGATCCCCATCGGGGGCAACGGCGGCAACAACGCTGACGAATTTCGCGGTTCGCTTTTCATCGGGAACGCCCGCAAGCTCGGACAGCAGCTTTGCGTTGTTTTTATCATGATCGCAGGGTTCCCCAGCATATCTCGCCGAGTAGATTCCGGGCGCGCCGCCCAGCGCGTCCACGGACAGTCCGCTGTCGTCGGCGATTCCGATGTAACCCAGTGCGGCAGGAACTCCCGCCTTGATCTGCGCGTTTTCCTCGAAGGTGCTGCCGTTCTCGTCGATTTCATCGGTGTAGCCGATGTCGTCCAGCGACAGAAGCTCGAAATCTCTGCCGGTCAGCCGGGCAAGCAGGATGCGCAGCTCGGCGATTTTGTGTGTATTTCTCGATGCAAGTACAATTTTCATGTTATACTATCCTCAATCAAACAGTGCGTTTACGAATTCGACGGGATTGAAGGGTTGCAGATCGTCGATGCCCTCGCCGACGCCGATATATTTCACGGGAATGCCGAGAATCTCCCGGATGGAGAAGACCACGCCTCCCTTGGCAGTACCGTCCAGCTTTGTCAGGATCAGCCCGGTGATTTCGGCAGTATTTTTGAACTCCTTCGCCTGATTGACAGCGTTCTGTCCGGTGGTGGCATCCAGAACCAGCAGGGTTTCTCTGGCGCATCCGGGAAGCTCTCTGTCGATGACCCGATTGATCTTGGACAGCTCGGACATCAGGTTCTGCTTGTTGTGAAGCCGCCCGGCGGTGTCCACGATCAGCACGTCGGCATCCCGCTTCTTGGCGGCGCTGATGGCGTCGAATACCACCGCCGCAGGATCGCTGCCCTCGTTCTGACGGATCAGCTCCACACCCGCGCGGTCGGTCCATACCTGTAACTGCTCAATTGCGCCCGCACGGAAAGTATCAGCGGCCGCGACGACTACTTTCTGCCTGTTCTCTTTGAGAACGTGGGAAATCTTCCCGATAGAGGTGGTCTTGCCCACGCCGTTGACGCCGATAATCAGGATCACCGAAGGCTTGGTGGACAGATCGACAGGCTTCTCCTCGCCGATCATATCTACCAGAATATCCTTGAGCGCCCTAGTAGCTTCCTCGCCGTCGCGAATCTTTTCTTCCTTGATTCGCTCCCGCAGCCGATCCAGAATTTCCTCGGTAGTCGAGATACCCACGTCGGCGGAAATCAGAATTTCCTCCAGTTCA
The DNA here is from genome assembly GCA_964405595.1 of uncultured Lachnospiraceae bacterium. GTDB lineage: Bacteria > Bacillota > Clostridia > Oscillospirales > CAG-272 > CAKSQF01. Next base: position 1,972 of record CAYOON010000098.1, read on the forward strand.
TCCATGGTATCCTCGTCGATACCCCGGCTGAACAGGGAAGCGATCCTGCCGAAAAAGGAGTGCTTGGACTTGAACAGTCCGTTTTTCAGTTTCTCAAAAAATCCCATAGTAATAACTCCGTTATGTTATAGTTTGACTCCGAGCTTCTGTTCGACCTCGTTTACGCTGATCGAAAGAATCTTGGAGATTCCGCGTTCCTGCATGGTGACGCCGTATAGGGTATCGGCCTCCTCCATGGTTCCTCTGCGGTGTGTAATGATGATGAACTGGGTATTCCCGGTAAACTCCTTGGCGTACTGGGCGAAGCGATCCACGTTAACCTCGTCCAGCGCCGATTCGATCTCGTCCAAGAGACAGAAGGGGGAGGGGTTGACCTTCAGGATGGCAAAGAAGATGCCGATCGCCACGAATACCTGTTCGCCGCCCGAAAGTGCCATCAGATTCTTGATAATCTTACCGGGAGGCGTGACGTTGATCTCGATACCGCTGGTCAGCACGTTTTCGGGATCGGTCAGCGTCAGCGATCCGCTTCCGCCGTCAAAGAGTGCCTTGAAAACCTCCTTGAAGTTCTCGTTGACCTGCTCGAAGGTCTCGCTGAATCGGTTGCACATCTCGACTTCCAGCTTGGAGATGATCTCGCTGAACTCCTTCTTGGATTTGTTCAGATCGTTCACCTGTCCGGACAGGAACTCGTACCGTTCCTTGACCTGTGTGTATTCCTCGATCGCGCCCACATTGACGGACCCCAGTTCCCGGATTTTGGAGCGCAACTTGCTTTGCTCGCTGACCTTCTTTCCGCGGGTTTCCTCGGTAACAGGTTCATACTCGGCGGCAAGCGCGTCGGCGTAGCTAAGCTCGTATTCCTCCCACAGACGGTCGGTCAGCTTACTCTTTTCCCCGGCAATGGACTCCATTCTGGCGGATAAGGTCGTATATCGGGAGAAAATCTGTTCCTTTTCCCGGCTTTTCTCCCGGGATAGGCTGCGCAGATCGTTGATTTCCTTGTCAATCTCCAGCGATTTGCCGGTCAGATTGCGTTCGCTCTCCTTGGAAGTCTCCAACTTCTCGCTGATCTCACCGAGTTCCGTCTCCAAACCCTCGATTTTCTCGGAAAGCTCGGCCGATTTCGCAATCGTGCGGGTGAGATCCTCGCTTCCTTGTTCAATTTCGGCTTGTAGAGTCTCCAGCTCCCGTCCCAGCGATTCCAGATTCGTGGCGGCGACCTCGACTTCCTTCCGTTGAATCGAAATCGCGACCAAAGCGTCGTTTTTCTCGGAAATAAGGGCGTTCAGCCGCTTGGAAGCCTCGTCTTTTGCGGTGAGAAGCGCGCTCATCTGCTCTCCGATGGCGGTTTCGGTCTCCTCAAAAATGCGGCATCTGTTTAGAAGTTCCGCTCTTTGCTTGGCTTTCTCGGCTTCTTTGGCGTCGATGGACGCAAGACTGTTCTTGAGTCCGTCCCGTTCCTTGGTTTGTTCGGTAAGGCGGGCGGTGTGCATGTTCAGACCGGTTTCTTCCGCCTTATAAAGGGCGGTGATCAGCGCGTGATCCTCGGCGATCCGCTCCATCTCCTCTTTGTCCTCGTCGGATACCGACAGTCCGGCGTCGATCTTCTCTTTCAGTTCGGCGGCTTTCTTTTCGCTCTCGGCTTTTGCGGCAAGGATTTCGTCGATCTCGACGCTCCGGGTCAGAATTCCGCTGTCGCGTTTGGTGGAACCGCCCGTAAAGGAACCTCCGGCGTTGATGATCTGTCCGTCCAGCGTCACGATCCTGAAGGCATATCCGTTGGACTTCGCCACGACGGACGCGTTGTTCAGATTGTCGAAGATAACCGTCCGTCCCAGCAGGGAGGAGATGACTGGCTGATATTTCGGATCGTAGCTGATCAGCTGCGACGCGATTCCGATATATCCTGCGCTCGCCTTGACGGAAGGGTTCAAATCCAGCCGCGCGGGTCGCATAGATGTGATCGGATAGAAGGTGGAACGCCCCTGATTCTCCTGTTTGAGCAGGGAAATCGCAGCTTTGGCGGCATTTTCGTTCTCTACCACGATATTCTGCAAATTCGCGCCCAGAGAAGTCTCAATGGCGACGCTGTATTTGCGATCTACGTTGATCAGATGGGAAAGCGGACCGCAGATCCCGCGGAGTCTGCCCGTCTTGGCGGCGTCGGCGATGAACTTGACGCTGCGGGAGTAGCCCTCGAAATGTTCCTCCATCCGCTTGAGCGTGATCGCCCGCTGCTCCTTCGAAGATATATCGGCAAGCAGCGCGTGATAGCGTTCTTCCATCTGGGCAAGCGTCTGCCTGCGGGCATCGCTTTTGTCGGACAGCCGACGTTTTTCAGATTCCAACTCGCTAATCTTGGTCTGATAATCGGCAAGCGTCTGCCGGGAGGCATCGATCAGCCGTTTTGTGGAGAGAATCCGGGCATCCGCATCGGACAGATCTTCGGTAAGCTCGTCCCGACGGCCTTGAAGGGTGTTTTTGGACTCATCCAGAGCGGAGAGAGTGATCCGGGCTTCCGTGTGCTGTCGGAGAATCTCGGCTCTCTGGGCGTCCAGCGTCTCCAGCTCGCCTTCGGATTTGGCGTATGCCGCTCTTGCCTGATCCAGTGTAGAGGTCAGATCTTCGAAAACTGCCTCCATATCGGAAAGCCGGGTGGTGTGATCGGCATGATCGTTTCGGATCTTCGCAAGATCCTCTTGTTTTTGCGCCAGCGTCTTCTGCCGGAGCGCGTGCGAGGCGCGGATCGTGCCCGCCTGCTCGGTCAGATGCTCCAGATTGTTCCGCGAGACCAACAGTTCGCTTTCCAGACGGTGTTTTTCTCCGGTCAGCGTACCGCTTTCGGCGGTGGATTTTTCAAAAGCGATCCTGTTTTCGGTTTGGAGGGTTTCCAGCTTCTCGATCCGCGTATCGAAGGATGCCAGCGCATCCTCCGCGATGGCAAGCTCCTCCTTGGACAAAAGGTAGTCGCGCTCCACCGATTCGGTGGATTTCACGATCCGATCAATATCGAACACCGCGATGGCAATATCCAGCGCTTTTTTCTTCTCGTAAAGATCCAGATAGATCCGCGCCTTAGCGGCATCCTTTTCCAAAGGAGCGATCCGCCCCTCCAATTCGTTGACTATATCGGTAATTCGGGTCAGATTGTCTTCGGTTTCGGACAGCCGCCGTTCGGCATCCTGTTTTTTGTAGCGGTATTTGGAGATTCCAGCGGCTTCCTCAAAGATGATCCGCCGCTCTTCGCTTTTCTGGGAGATGATCTCCGACACACGACCCTGTCCGACAATGGAATAGCCGGTTTTGCCGATACCGGTGTTCATGAACATTTCGGTGATGTCCCGCAGTCTTGCGGGTTTGTTGTTGATCAGATATTCGCTGTCGCCCGATCGGTAGTAGCGGCGGGTGACGGTAATCTCGTCAAAATCGTTTTCAATCCGGTTCTCCCCGCTGTTTTCGATGGTCAATGACACCTCCGCGAAGGACATGGGCGAGCGGTTGTCGGTACCGCCGAAGATCACGTCCTCCAGCTTGTGTCCGCGGATGTTTTTTGCGGAGATTTCGCCCAAAACCCAGCGGATAGCGTCGGAAATATTCGATTTACCGCTTCCGTTGGGGCCGACGATGACGGTCATGCCCTCGGAAAAGTTGATTTTCGTGCGATCCGGGAAGGATTTGAATCCGTGAATCTCCAAACATTTCAGTCGCATGGAAGGTAAGTTCCTTTCTTGGTCGTTCTGCCGTTAGTCGGACAAGATCGCGCGGATCTGTCCGTCGGCAAGGGTCGGATCCTCGGTAAAGCGCAGCTTTTTCGGGGAATACCGATCCTCAATATATGTTCTGTTCCGCCGATTCTGCCCGATGGCCTTTGACAGTGCACCGGACGGAACGCGGATTTCAAGTTTTCGATGATTATTGTCGGGGAGCGTATCGAGTGCCGAGGTGATCTTTCTTCGATACAGTTCGGACGCGCATAGCTCACCCATGGCAGGGTGATAGCCACCCGCAACGATCCCGCCCGATTGGTAGAGCGAATCGGACTCGCAAAGCCCCACTCGGAGCAGCTTCACGCCCCGGTCGAGAAAGATCTCCATCACCTGCGCCCCGCGATGGACGGCTTCCTCTACCGTCAGCGGAGTATAGCTGCCGTTTTGCATCATCCGGTGAAGTGCTGTTCCCGCGAAAACCGCGGTAGGATAGATCCGTGCAGCTGCGGCACCGCAGTCGCAGATTGCCGCCGCGCAGGCAAGCTCGTCCTCTAGGGTGGAGCAGGGAAGTCCGAGCATCATTTGTCCCACGAGGTCAAATCCGGCATCCCGGATCTTCTTCATGGCGGCAATGGTGCAGGTGGCGTCATGTCCTCTGGCGGATGTTGCCAGTACCCGATCGGATAGGCTCTGCACGCCGATTTCGATGGTTCTGACGCCGTACATCCGTAGGATGTCCAGAATCTCGTCGTCGATATAATCGGGTCTGGTAGAACAGCGGATCGCCTGTACACGTCCGGAATGAACGTATCCTTCGGCAATCTGTAAAAGATGAATCATCAAATCCCGGTCGATTCCCGTGAAAGAGCCGCCGAAAAAAGCGATTTCGACTTCGCACCCTTTAGGATCGACGGTTGACAGCGTTTTCTCGATGATTTTTGGCACCGAATCAAGATCGAATCCCGATTGTCCCGTGATCGCCCGCTGATTGCAGAATACGCAGTCGTGGGGACATCCCAGATGCGGAACGAAGATCGGGACGGTGACGTGACGTTTTCCCATGTTTATTCGTTAGAAGTCTCGCCGAAGAGAGTTAATGCCTCTTTAGCGGCGGCCTGCTCCGCCTCACGCTTGCTTTTTCCGACGCCGACGCCGACCACATTATTGTTCAACCGGGCTTCAATGGTAAAGGTACGGTCGTGGGCGGGACCCGTTTCGGAAAGCAGATGGTATTCGAGAAGCGTAC
>CAYOON010000099.1:0-6917 GCA_964405595.1 uncultured Lachnospiraceae bacterium
ATCATTATAGACGATTTCTCCAAAGATTGCAAGCACTTTTTCGGCAAACTGCTAAAAATTTAAAAAATCTGTAAAAGACTGTATACAAACGCCGAATTTTGTGATATAATACTTTCGTTAAAATTATAGACATATTGACGATTTTCATGAAAAGACGGAGGTTTTTATGAAAGAATTGTACGGACCGCTCAGCGTTATTGGAATGCGAGGATGTGAGGAATTCGTCGAACAGGTCAACAGCTACTTAAAGCAGTGGCGCGGCGTGGGTGAAGGACTGGTCTTCACCGCGGAGTGCCCCCGATTCGGCAGTGGTGAGGGTAAGGGACTTCTCCATCACTCCATGCGCGGACATGACGTCTATATCATCTGCGACGTCTTCAACCACGGCGTTACCTACACCATGTACGGCAAAGAGGTTCCCATGTCCCCGGACGAGCATTACGCCGATCTGAAGCGTATTATCGGTGCCATCAGCGGCAAGGCTCGCAGAATCAACGTGATCATGCCCATGCTCTACGAGGGCAGACAGCACAAGAGATCCTCCCGCGAGTCCCTGGACTGCGCTATGGCGCTTCGGGAGCTTGTGGATATGGGCGTTACCAACATCATCACCTTTGACGCCCACGACGCCAGAGTACAGAACGCGATCCCGATGAACGGTTTTGAGAACGTCCGCTGTACATACCAGATGATCAAGGCTCTGATCAAGACGGTTCCCGATCTGTCGCTGAATCCCGCCGACATCTGCGTGGTATCCCCCGACGAGGGCGGTATGAGCCGCGCGATCTACTATTCGTCGGTTCTGAAGCTGGATCTCGGCATGTTCTACAAGCGCCGCAACTATCAGGTGATCATCAACGGCAGAAACCCCATCGAGGCGCACGAGTATCTGGGTAAATCGGTGAAGAACAAGGACGTTATCATCGTGGACGACATGATTTCGTCGGGCGATTCGGTGATCGAGGTTGCCGCCAAGCTGAAAGAGCGTGGGGCAAAGCGGATCTTTGTGTTTGCGTCCTTCGGACTGTTCTGCAACGGGCTTGACAACATTGACAAGGCGTATGCGGACGGAATTATCGACCGGATTTTCACCACCAACCTGATCTATCGGATGCCCGAGCTGAAAGAGCGCGCGTGGTACACCGAAGTCAACATGTGCAAGTTCGTGTCGCTGATTATCGACACCCTCAACTACGACGAATCGCTGTCCGATCTGCTGTCCCCTGCCAATAAGATCCACGCATACGTTGATCGCGCCGTGGAGAATGGGAAAGTGACGCGCTAATAGGCGCACGCACCCGATAAAAAGTTTTCGTCCAGCGCGCGGAGCGCGGGTGTCCAAAAAGCACTTCGTGCTTTTCTCAAAAGGTGGCGGATTCCGCGGTGCCGCAGGCAACGCTGGGCAGCGCCTTTGGTCGCAAATTCGACGCTAGCGTCGAATTGCGCACAGCGGCGAAACTCCCCTTCGGCCCTTCTCTTTTTGTTAGCTTTTTCTGGAGCGATCATGCGAAGCATGATCGGTCTGGGCCTCTCTTTGGTCAAGAGAAAAAGCGTCTAACGGTTCTCGCTGTCTATACGGCTGCCGCCGAACTATGGCGACAATATCGTCTACGCTCTAAAAGGGATAGAATTCCATGAATACACAAGCTTTAACCGACAATCTGACCGACCTGATCAAGGAAGGGCAGCAGAAGATCGGCTTTACGCCCAATCCGGTGCGGTTTTTCTACCCGCAGGCGTCCATGGCGGCGATCCTCGGATCGGACGCCGATCCCGACGAGATCGTCCGGCATCTGACCGCACATCCGGCGGACGGTCTGGGGGCTCTGGACGTGCGCTTCGATGGGGAGCGCTACTCCGTCGGTGTTTCTGCCGCCGGGGTGACCTTCGTACACGAAAACGTGCCCGATTCGCCCTTTCTGGCGGCGTTTCTGGACGCAATCCGGGTATATCCCTGCGAAACGGCGGCGATTCTGGCGGTCTGCGAAAAATTCGGCGAGCCGGTCTGCCGGGAGATCGGGGACGACGAGTTCGATCTGCTGATCTATTTCCCCTCGGGAAGCCCCGACGGCTATCGCTACTGCGTCAAGATCGAGGACGGATTCGGATCCTATCACCGCTTCACCAATGCCGACTTTGACAGTCTGTTCGGTGAATCGTTCATTTGAGGTAATTCTATGAAACACCCGAAAATCGCGGCGGTACTGGCTCTGGTCTGCCTGCTTTCCGCCTGTAATCATCCCGCTACGGAGGATCCTGTCATGACAACGACCGACAATCCCGTCCGGACAACGCCCGCAGCGACTACGGTTTCGACTACGGTTTCGACTGCGGTTTCGACGACGCCCGCGACAACCCCCGGATCCGAGCCGATCCCCGCCAATTCCACGCCGAAGCCGACCATGTTTGCCGACTTCACCAAGGAGACGAGCCGCTACTTCTACGCCTCCGACGGCTGGACGAACGGTAACGAGTTCGGCTGTTTCTGGCTGGGCAGTCAGGCGATCGTCAGCGACGGCTCGCTCAAGCTGACCCTCGACCGGGAAAGCAGCGGCCGCTACATCAGCGGCGAATACCGCACCCGGAACTTCTACGGCTACGGTATGTACGAGGTCTCCATGAAGCCCATCAAGAACGACGGCATGGTTTCCTCCTTCTTCACCTACACGGGTCCGCACGAGAACGGCAACCCTTGGGACGAGATCGACATCGAGTTTCTGGGGAAGGATACCACAAAAATCCAGTTCAACTACTTCACGAACGGGGTAGGGGAGCACGTCTACCTGTACGATCTGGGCTTTGACGCGTCAGAGGAGTTCCACACCTACGGTTTCAAATGGGAGCCGGGTAAAATTACCTGGTATGTGGACGGCAAGGCGGTCTATTCGGCACGCAAGGACATCCCCACGACCCCGGGACGGATCATGATGAACGTCTGGAACGGCGTCAACGTGGACGGCTGGCTGAATCCCTACGACGGAACCGTCCCGCTGACCGCCGAGTATCAGTGGGCAAAGTTCACGAAGGCGGAGTAATTTCGTCTTTCCGTGAATCCCCGGTGTAAACTCTACTTCGATTTTCACTGTGGAAATTCACTCTCCGTAAAAATTCAATTTTTCTCTTGACATTTTGCCGACTGTGTGCTATAATAAACGTGAAAGAAGCGCACCGATGACGGTTGCCCTCCTCGTTCGCAGAATTAACCGCCGACTTTAGAGAGTGTACAGGCGGTTAATTCTTTTGGCTTACTTTTTCTTGTGAAAGTGATCAATAACCACAATAACAAGAGTGATAAGTTCCACAATGTAGATATTGTGAGCGATAAAATCAGCCCAAGTAACATACATGGCATCATCCTCCTTTCCAAGCGTTCCAAGAGGAGCTTTTGTGAAAGAAGGATATTTTCAAAAGAATTACTCCTTCCTTCACGGATAAACGCGTTTGGGAAGGACAACCGCCACCGTTTTATGGTGCGCTTCAGTACACCCCCGACGGGGTGCGACAGCATTCTACCATATTTTTCCCGATTTGTCAAGGAGATTGCAGAAAAATCCCCCTGATTTCACCTTTCCACGGTTTTTGCGGGAAAAATTTCCCGTTTTCTCTTGACAAATTCGCAAAAATCGACTATAATATACTCAATATTAGGGAGTAGCCGGCATCCGGTGGATGTCATGCGGTTCGTCATCTCGCGTTTACACGCCGGATCGCATGGTAAATTACGGTTTACCATGGAAAATCATGGCAAACCATGAAAAGCGGCGAGACTTTTATTGCTTTTGTTCGGGGTATCCCCGGCTGCAATAAGAGTCTCGCCGCTTTTCGTATTTTTCGCCGCTTCCTATGCAAAATAAAGAAAATCCAAAAGGGTATGGCAAAGTTTAAAGAAGCCGATGGCTTCTTTTAAACTACGAATTTGTGCCTTGATTGGCTCCACAAGGTCGGCTTCGCCGCCCTAGACATTTCGCCAAAGGCGAAACCGCCGCAAATTCGAGATTATCAAAGAAAGGTATAGCAAAAATGGATTATCTAATACTTCTCGTAGGCTTCGTTCTGCTGGTCAAGGGCGCCGATTTCTTCGTGGACGGTGCGTCTTCGATCGCGCGGCTGCTGAAGGTTCCCTCCTTTCTGGTGGGACTGACCATCGTGGCAATGGGCACCAGCGCGCCCGAGGCGGCGGTTTCGATTTCCGCCGGCTTTTCGGGAGCGTCCGAACTGTCGGTGGGCAATATCATCGGATCCAATCTCTTCAATCTGCTGGTGGTCGTGGGACTGTCGGCGCTGATCTGCCCGCCGAAGGTCGATCGGGAGATCCTCTTCCGCGATCTGTGGTGGTCGCTATCCGCCGCGATCCTGCTCCTGTTCTTCCTGTATGACAACGGGATCGCCCGATGGGAGGGCGGGATCCTGCTGGCCGCTATCGTCTTCTATCTGGTCTGGATCGTGCGTTCCGCCGTCCGGGCGCGGCGGTCTGCCGGGATCTCCGGGACTTCCGTCGGATCGGACGAGCCGCAGGTACGGTCGCTGCCGGTGGGACGGAGCATCGCGCTTACGCTGATCGGACTGCTTGCCGTTATTCTGGGGGGCAATCTGGTGGTAGACAGCGCGTCCGCCATCGCCGCCTCGCTGGGCATGGACAACACACTGATCGGGCTGACGGTGGTCGCTATCGGTACGTCTCTGCCCGAGCTGGTGACCTCGGTAGTCGCCGCCGCCAAAAAGGCCAGCGGTCTCGCGCTGGGAAACGTGATCGGATCGAACATCTTCAACATATTCTTCATTCTGGGAACATCGTCGCTGATCCGTCCCATTTCCGCCGAAGCGGGGCTTTGGGTCGATCTCCTGCTGCTGATCGCGGCGACGCTGGCGGTCTTCCTCTGCTGCTTCCGGAAGCGGCGGATCCCCCGAACGCTGGGCGGGGTATATCTGGCTCTGTACGCGGGATACGCGGTGTATATCGTGCTGCGGGGAACGGGGCGGATATAAAATTATACCAAATTGGGATTATCAGGAGGGTGATTTTATGAGAGAAGAGGCGCCGAAAAAAGAAATCCTGACCAAAGAGAGGATTCAGGCCGATTTGCTGGTACCCGCGCATTTGTTTCCGTGGATTCTGCTGTTTCCGGTGGCTATCGCGCTGCCGGTAATTATGGGAGTTATTCTTTGGGATCCGAGCATCTTGCCGCTGAGTTTATGCTCGATCGGTCTGGGATATACCTTCATCAGGCTTCTGATCCGCCAGAGCAGGGTCAAAGCGGGCAAATTTACCATTGTACAAGATACGCTGGTCGACAAGATCCAGAACGCCAGAATATCGGCGACAGATCACCGCGCGCGAAGTATGCGGGACCTTCTGATCTTCTCGGTTTATGGAAAATGCTTCCTTTTGTACAAACTGTACTATAAATGGAGCCGGCTCTATTCCATGCGCCCGAGGGAAGTGTTCGACGATTCGTATATCGGCGACACCTTCTATCTGGTGATCTTTGACGGCGATCGGAAGAAGAAGCCGGTGATGGTGTATAACACGAAAATGTTCGAATTGAAGGAGGAATGACCGTATGCAAAAGGAAATCCTTACGAAAGAGAAGTGCGTTACCGATCTGCGGGGAACCGTGCAGCATCCGAAGATCCGGTGGTGGCATTTACCGGTTTACCTGCTTGCGTTCGCAGGAATCTGCATACTGAACACATTGTGGGAATTGCTCTACTACCACAATACCATCCAGTTCGGGGTATGCGGGATCATTTTCCTCTTTTGTGAAATCGTCGGAATTGTAGTTTTCTTGCTTGCGGAGTTTCTTCCTTCCCGTATGCCCTCTACCCCTTTGGCAGAGCAGAGCATACAAAGCGGAGACTTCCGAATCGTGGAGGATAAGCTGGTACGGGCGCGGCAGAAGGTCTATTGTCCGAAAGTCGATGGCTGGCGGGATCTTCTGGAATTCGAAAACTATGGGGATTTCTTTCTTCATTCTCACAATTATTACCAATGGACTTCCCTTTATCAGACAAATGCCCGGGGAGTGTTCGATTCTTCCAGAGCGTGGGATACATTTTATCTGGTGATTTACCATGATAAGGTCGTGATGGTTTACAATACGAAAATGTTCGAACTCTCGGAAGACTTGAAGGAATATTTCGTTCAGGAAGAAAGGCCGAAAAGGGAAGTCCTGACCAAGGAGAGAATTCAAACCGATCTGCTGATCACTGCGCAGACCATTCCGGCGTTATTACTGTTTGTGCTGTCTGCATTGTGGTCGGCATTAATGGCAGCCGTATGTTTTGGCGATACGCAATCCTATATCGGGGCGGCACTGTTCGGTATAAGCGCGATTGTGCTTATGGTTGCCTTTATAAAGTTTGTGATAAGCCGTCGCCGGATCAAAAAGGGAAGATTCCGGGTTGTACAAGATACGCTGGTCGGTATGACCGAGGATGTCCGGACGTCGCGGATAAACTATCGTCTGCGGAAACGGCTGGATCAGCTGGTGTTCGCGGACTGTGGGAAATGCTTTCTTGCATATCCCCGGTACTATCAGTGGAGCGGCCGCTGCTCCATGCGTCCGAAGGATGTGTTCGACAATTCGGGCGTCGGGGACACCTTCTATCTGGTGATCTATGACGGCGACAAGAACGGCGAACCTGTGATGGTGTATAATACGAAATTTTTCCAGTTGGAAGAGGTAGAAAACGATTGAATAAGTACAATTGGGCATAAATGCTTGATTCTTGACTGGGTTTTAGACTAATATACTCTATCTATTGTTCAGCGGAGGTCGCTAGTCAGCGGGAAGCGAGGGGGAAGAACCATCTCAAACGCCGAAGGCTCTTCCCCCTCGCGCTCTCCCATCACTTGGCTTTCCCGCCGTCGGCATCCGTATGTCCCTGCTCCCCACGTCAGGACTTTACCCCCACAT
>CAYOON010000100.1:0-6868 GCA_964405595.1 uncultured Lachnospiraceae bacterium
CGGTCTCCAACCTCTACAAGTGCGAGGCGGATGGCAGCAATATCGTGCGTCTGGGGTACGATCAGGTTCATACCACCTTCCCCACGACCACCGAGGACGGCCGTATCCTCTACACCCGTTGGGACTATAACGACAGAAACCAGATGTATGTACAGGCAATCTTCCAGATGTTCGGCGACGGCACCAACCAGACCGAGCTTTTCGGAAACAACCTGTCCGCCCCCACCTCGCTGATCCACACCCGTGAGATCCCCGGCGTGGAAAACAAGTACGTTACCGTCACCTGCGGACACCATCAGCGGCAGTGCGGTAAGCTGGCGATTCTGGACATCAGCAAGGGCAGAAACGATATGACCGCCGTTGACTTCGTCTGGGATGATCAGTATACCCGACAGATTCAGACCTCCCATGATAACGATACCGCTTTCTATCAGGAGGGCAGAGTCTACAAGTATCCCTACGCAATCAGCGAAAACGAGATCCTCGTTTCCACCGCTTCTTCCTATTCCGGCGACTCTACAGCCTTCAATATCGAGCTGATTAACGTAAACTCCAAGAAGTCGGTCGTTATCGCCGAGGGATCCTCGAACTACCCTGCAAGCCAGATCGTTCCGATCAAGAGCAGCAATCAGTTCAACCGTGCGTCTCTGGTAAACTATGCGAATAACTACGGTACCTTCTATGTAGGCAACGTATACGAAGGACAGACCGGTATCGCTGCCGGCACGATCAAGTATCTGCGTATCGTCGGACTGGAGTTCCGCTCCTCCGCCATCGGCGCGACCAACGGCCGCGGCACCGGCTCCTCCGACCCCTTCTCCCCTATCGCAACCGGTAACGGCGCGTGGGACATCAAGAAGGTGCTGGGTATCGTCCCTGTATATGAGGACGGTTCGGCACTCTTCACCTGCCCGGCGGGCGTACCCGTCTACTTCCAGATGCTGAACGAGAACGGCGACGTGGTTCAGACCATGCGAAGCTGGACGACGCTCCAGCCCGGCGAGTATTTCTCCTGCATCGGCTGCCATACCGATAAGAATCTGGCGCCCAGCGTCTCCGCGACCACCACGCAGGCCATGAATCACGGTGTATCCGAGATCCAGCCCGATCTGTGGATGTCCTCCTTCGAGGAGTATAAGGACTATGATCCTTACGATGTAAGCGGTCTGATCGGCTTCGACTATGTATCGCTGATCCAGCCCATTCTGGATAAGAGCTGCATTACCTGTCACAGCGAGTCGGCTTCTGCATATAACTCCATCAAGGCAAGCAATCTCGGCAGCGCGGATCTGGCGCTGGCGGATTACCTCTCCAATACCCGCGACAGCTGGTACTATACCACCTCGAATCCCGGATCCGACTGGAAGACCGGCGAGATTTCGGATAAGTGGACGCTGGACTACGCTCCCTTCGGTAAGATCGGAACCGCTCCCGGCGCGGTCAACACCGTATGGAACTCCGGCGAAATCTATCTGCGTAAGACCGTAACGGTTACCAACGCGGAAATGTATACCTACTCCCTGAAGCTGCACATCGCGTTTACAGGCACCATCGAGGTGTTTGTCAACGGAACCTCCGTCTACTCCGGCAGCGGTTCGAACGGTCAGTATCAGGACATTGCGTTGAGCGCAAACAATATGAAGGCATTCAAGGTCGGCGAAAACGAGATCGCGGTTAAGGTGAATGCAGCCGCAAGCGGTCAGTACTTTGACCTTGCGCTCGTTCGCACCATGGGCGGCAATACCAGCGGCGCCGCGAAGAATACCAACCTCATCTCCAACGGCGCAACCTGGACCTACTTCACCTCCGCAAACGACGAGTTCGGCGCCGCAACTGCCGGCGACTGGACCAAGACCGGTTTCAACACCTCCGCTTGGTCGACCGCCAAAGCACCCTTCGGCAACCGCGAAGGCAAGAATCCCACCGACTGGGCAACCGGCGGAAAGAACTATCTGTTCGCGAGATATACCTTTACGGTAAACGATCTCTCCGCCCTGGGCGCATCCTTCAATCTGTATACCAGAATCTTCTACGATGATGATATTCACATCTATCTGAACGGACATCAGATCTTTGAGAACGGCAACTGGAACGACGGCTACGAGAACCTGAAGCTTACCTCCGGTTCAAGATACCTGCAGAAGGGCGAGAATGTAATCGCCGTCAGCCTGCATCAGCACACCGGCGGATACGAGTTCGACATGAGCCTGTACGCTATCGAAGAAGCTACCAACGTCCAGATTTCTCTGCAGGGAACCGACGTATACGCTTCCCGTATGAAGAAGGCGTTCCCCCTGTCCTACCTGCTTTTGACCGCATCCTCGGGCGAGGACAGAGGACAGTTTGTGGCAAACAGCTCCAACAAGTATACCAACTGGGTATCTTCCATGAGTAAGTGCGAGATGCTCGATCCTTACGCCGCCGGCGCGCAGAAATCAGCGATCATCAAGCGGCTCAGAGGCGGTCACGGCGATCTGACCGATGCGGAGATTCGCGCGATTGCCTGCTGGATCGACCTTGGCGTACCCTGCTATGGTAGCTACGAGGTCAAGGAAAACTGGGGTACCAACGACATCCGCGAGTACGAGGAAGAGCTGAACAAGCGCGAGTTCTACGATAAGCTGAACGAGTACGCAATCCTTGCCCGCGCAAATCAGACGCCCAAGGGCGAGATTCAGATCACCTTCAAACACAGCGGTAAGGATTATACCGCGACCGGTGAGGGAATGGTTACGCTGAACGTGAATGCCAAGTACGCACAGAACGACACGCTGACCGTAAAGCTTCCCGCTGGCGAGAAGTATCTGGCGCTCTCGCTGTCCTCCAGAGTCGGCGAAAGCATCATCTACTGCCCGAACTCCACCTTTGAGATGAAGCTGCCCAACCTGACCACGGTATATCCGAATACGATGGACAGCAATCTCGGCGTGGCTTATACCAACAACACGATTACCGCGAGAATCGTACCCGAGAGTGAGCTGAAGGCAGTACACAATCTGGCGCAGAACTCCTACGACCTTGCGAACGCCACTACCGGCTTCCCGCATGTGACCACGGTCGGAAATATCAAGGATTCCAAGGATTACTATGCGGGACGCAACGTCATCGACGGCTTCACCGCTAACAAATCCAAGGGCGAGTATCCGTCCCAGTCCTGGCAGCCTGCCTCGATCGACGCGAATACCGCTTTGAAGATCGACTTCGGCAGAAAAGTCAAGATCGACGAGCTCCGCATCACGGTTCGCCGTGCGGACGGAGACTCCTACTTCACCGACTGCACTCTGACCCTGTCCGACGGATCCACCCGCAAGATTTCGCTGACCGACTCCGCACAGGAGCAGGTTATCGATCTGGGCGGCGTCGAGACGACCTCGCTGACCTTCTCCGGCTTTACCGTTGAAACCTCCGTAAGCGGCGGCAACAACTACGGTATCACCGAAATCAAGGCCATGGGTACTGAGGTTTTAGGTTAAACAAAGAGAAGAGCAGGATTTGGGGCATGCGCCCCAAGTCCCGCTCTTTTTTCACGAAAAGTGAGGGCTGTGCCGAAGGCGCAGACCTTGCTCTGCCCTCTCGTCTCGCAAGGCGGGACGATTCACCTGCCAAGAAAACTTCTTGAAAGAAGTTTTCTTGGATCTTTCAAGAACTTTTATGAAAGGAATTAAAATGAATATGAATATTGCGTACACTGGGGCCTATCTGGAATGGCGTAAACAATGCGATCACTTCTTTCAACCGCAATACAGGACAGATAGCCCGGAACTGAAACAGTTATCGGACGGATTTTCTGTTCGGTCACAGCCCTATTCGGGAATGAAGGACGGTTATCCCGCAAAAATGAGCGAAAACTTTCTTTTGGACGAACAAGGAGAGACAGTTTACACTTGGCGAAATCTGGATAGAATCAACGGAACCATTGCGCTGTTTCAGCATTCAAACAGCAGACACTATCTGCTGTTCACTACCGAACTGTACGGCTACAGCGTGCTGGAAATCGAAAGCGGACGGGACTTTCACTACATCCCGTCAAAGGCGCATCCGAGCGGGGAGGAGGAATTTGATGAAACCTTCATCTGGTGCGACGCTACATACGATCGACGAAGCGATCTGCTGGCGGTGTGCGGATGCTTTTGGGCAGATTCCTACTCGGTGCTGATTCTCGATTTCTCGGATCCATTTCGGGAGCAGCCGGCGGATAGCTGGATCGATTTGCACGACCGAGTGGATCCCAAATATAGGTACACTGACTTTGAGAAATATAACTGGGATGAGGATGGGGATTTGCACATTCAAGAAAGAAATTGGGTCGAGAATACGGGCTGGGTGTATGATGAAATTCTTTGCCTGCCCGGCGACGAGCTTCGGTCGCTACTGCGGGATAATTCCTGACGGGAATTTCGAATTTTTCATGGAAAACGGCACTTTTTTATGAAAACCTATTGACAAAACAAATGTTCGTATGATAGAATAGGGAAAAGAACGCATTTCCGGAAAGGGGAGGGTGATTGGCATGGAGGACATACTGGCGGGACTGAATCCCGATCAGCAGGCGGCGGTGCAGGCGACGGAAGGATACGTCCGGGTGGTGGCTGGTGCCGGAACGGGCAAGACAAAGGCTCTGACCCGCAGATACGCCTATCTGGTGCAGGAACTGGGCGTGTCCACTTCCAATATTCTCTGCATGACCTTCACAAACAAGGCGGCAAACGAGATGAAACGCCGGGTTCGCGCCATGCTGGGCGACAGGGCGGACGCCTCCATGATCTCCACCATCCACGGATTCTGCGCCAAGATCCTCCGTGAGGACATCGAAAAGCTCTACTATCCGAAATCCTTCCTGATCCTCGACAACGCCGATCAGAAGCAGATTCTGGAGGAGGTTTACGAGGAACTGGGGCTCAAATTGGATACCGCATCCTTCCAGACCATGCTGGATCGGATCGAGATATACAAAATCGACCCCGTCTACATCGACTGGGTCAGCGATCCGAACTTCGATATCCTCTCCCTGCGGCCAGGGGACACCAATGAAGCCATCATCATGCGCTATATCGCCAAGCAGCGGAAGAATTTCGCGCTGGATTTCGCGGATTTGATCAAATTTGTGACCTATCTTTTCAATCATTTCCCCGAAATCGAGGAAAAATGGCAGAAAAAGCTCTATTACATCCAAGTGGACGAGTATCAGGACGTGGATATTGAGGAATATACGCTGATTAACCGTCTTGCCGCCCGTCACCGCAATCTTTTCGTTGTGGGTGACCCCGATCAGAACATCTACGAGTGGCGGGGATCCCGGATGCGATTCCTCTTGAACTTTGACAAGGAAAATACCCCCTGCCGCACGATTTTCATGAATCAGAACTACCGCAGCACCCCCGAGATTCTGGCGGTCAGCAACAGTCTGATTGACAAGAACCGGATCCGACTTAAAAAGGATCTCTATACGGCGAATCCCGGCGGCCCGCTGCCCGAATACTATCACGGCGGCGACGAAAAGGAGGAAATCGGCAGGATTCTTGACTTTATCCGGGAAAAAGCGTCGGCAGGCGCGAAATATCACGACATGGCAATCCTCTACCGGGCTTCCTACGTTTCCCGCTTCATCGAGCAGGGACTGCTGGCAGCGGAGATTCCCTATACCGTCTACGGCGGAGTGGGCTTCTACGAGCGGGCAGAGATCAAGAACATGATCGCATACATGCGGATGGTGGCCTTCGGGGACGATCTTTCCTTTATGCGGATCGTCAATTTCCCGCGCCGCAAGATCGGCAAGCTGAAAACCGACGCTTTGCGGCGGTGGGTACAGCTGGAAGGGGGCAGTCTGTACGATGCCATGAAGCGGCATCTGGACGATCCCGTGTTCAAGGGCAGCGGTGCGCAGGGCTTCGTGTATCTGATTGAGGGAATGCGGACTGTCGCCGACGGGCTGGCAGTCTCCGAGCTTTTGCAGCGGCTTTTCCACGATAGCGGGGTCGAGGCGTACATCCGCAAGTGCGGAGACATGGATCGGCTGGACAACGTAAACGAGCTGCTGGCGAGCATCTATGCCGCCGAGACCGGGTTTGGTGAACCTTTGACGCTGGCGGGGTATTTGCAGACGGTCTCCCTTTTCAAGGAGAAGGAGGACGAGGAGTCCGCCGACCGGCTGCGGATTATGACGGTACATACGGCGAAAGGGCTGGAGTTCGATCATGTGATCGTTGCCGGGATGTCGGACAGGATCTTCCCCTCGCCGAGGTCTATCGAGGAACGCAAGCAGGAGGCGCTGGAGGAGGAGCGGCGGCTGGCTTTCGTGGCGTTCACCCGGGCGAAGAAGAGCCTGCTGTTCACCGACAGTGAAGGGATCGGCGTGAAGGGGATTCTGAAGCAGCCGTCCCGGTTTCTGGTCAGCGACGTGGATCCCGGGCTGATGTCGATCACAGGACGTCCCTATGCCGCTCCGGCGGCGCAGAAGAGCGGAGATTCCACGGTAGCAGAGGCCGCGTATACGGTGGGAGATCGGGTGGTACACCGGGTATTCGGTGTGGGAACCGTTATGGAGGTGGATCACGATGGGCGGAGTTATCTGATCCGCTTTCCCTCCGGCGAAAGACCGATTTCGTTTGATTTCACGGGTCTTGTGAAAGTGTAAATTCAATGCCTACGGTATTGCCGCGAAAGGACGTTGCCTGAAAGCCTGCCCGCCTTTTTGAAAAGGCAGGCGGGCTTTCGGTTTCGCCGATGACTTTTTGTATATATAAATTGATTTTATTGAAGGAGGATTCTGTTTTTCTCAAATATTTTTGTAAGTATAACACCTAGAATCAGTCCTGCGGAACCTTGGACAGCATTTGCGGGAATGTTTACGAGTGACGGAGCAAATCCA
>CAYOON010000101.1:0-6831 GCA_964405595.1 uncultured Lachnospiraceae bacterium
GCGTCATTCTGAAACGTCACCCCTCACGATTCGGGGCTGTACTACTGCCGCAACCGTTAAAGCCCATCCCAACGCCACCAACAAAGACGGTCTGATGTATACAGCCGGTGATGCGCAACTGGGCGGATGGGTAGCCGCGTTTGTGGCGCGCTTCAACGATAATGTTGCTGAAGGCAGCGCGAAGGATCTGATCTACCGCTGCGCAAATACAGGCGATCTGTCGGGCACGCAAGGCAAAGTGGGAGATTCTGTCGGAGACGTCGCCGATAGTAACAGACTGATCCGTGTCTACGGGGATAATCCCGACGCGAAAGCCGAAATTATCAGCAAAAATGTGGACAAAAACGGTGTTCAGTTCCGCAAAAACGATGACGGCTCGTATGATGCCAGATTCGTGATCGAGGCAGTCAGCGATCTGCTCGAAAACTGCGAAAGCGCAACGCTGGTTCTGGACTTTACGCTTTCGGATGGCGATATGCGCAGCAAATCGATGAATCAGGTTACAGCCTACACCAAGGTGACTTCGCACAATGAAGTGATTACATCCAAGGATGGATACAGTTTGATGGGCGTGGTGGTCAAAGGCGTGGACTATGAGCGAATCCATTCGGTCAGCGCAACGATCATCCTGATGAAAGGTGAAACAGAGACTGTGATTCCGATTGGTACCGCGATAATTCCTGAAAAAACCGCAGGGAACTGATTGTGAAAGGGAATGGTGAAATGGAAAAATTGCTATATACTGCCCCGAGGGCTGAATTTCAGCTTTTGGATGCGCAAGATGTCGTACTGGTTTCAATCATCGATAATGATGAACCGGAGCCGTTACCTGAAATCGACTGGTAAAGCCTATTGACAAAAATTCTCCGGGTTTCCCGGGGATTTTCCAACGGAAAAAGAAAACTCGCCGCCAAGTAAGTTGGCGGCGGGTTTGCCGTTCGGGGATTAGTCCATAGTCCAGATTTTGCCGTTGAGCAAGAGGCAAATCAGGTCGGCAATCCAGATGAAGGGAGCGCAGAAGATCAGAATGACACCGATAACAATACCGACGGTATTGTTGGCAACGATGCTGCGCGCCAGACGGTAGAGCGACCACACAATATCGAGAACCGGAATGCAGAGAATGTATTTGAAGAGGATCGGGAGTTCGTCGATAGCCTGGATCAGCTTTTTGAGTGCGTCCATGTATGTAACCTCCTTTCACAGGATCTGCGCATGCACAAATCAGTATATGCCTGAATCCGTGCACGGATGCAGCAGATTGTTTTTCGCATTCATTATAGCATAGTTCGCTTTTTTTTGCAAGACCTTTTCTCTACTTTTTTCAATTCTTTTTGCAAATACTTGAAAATTCTTCGGATCTATGCTATAATGGAAAAAAGTGCCGAAAAGGAGAACGATTTATGACTTACGGAATTCAACTTTACAGCGTGCGCGACCTGACACCCACCGATATGGAGGGAACTTTGAAAAAACTGTCGCAGATTGGCTACAAAACGGTGGAGTTTGCCGGATTTTTCGGCCATCCTGCCGAACAGATCCGCCAGCGGCTGGATCAATACGGCCTGGTTTGCAGCGGCACCCACACGGGATGGGAGGAGATCGCCCATCATTTCGAGGAGACGGTGCGCTACCACAAGATCATCGGTAATAAGAACATCATCATCCCCGGCGCGGATCTGTCCACGAAGGAGAAGCTGGACGCCTTCATCGACACGGTGAACGCGCTGATCCCCGCACTGGCGGCGGAGGGAATCACGCTGGGTTACCACAACCACAGCCACGAGTTTCTGACCACCGAGTATGGACAGGTGATCCACACCGAGCTGGAAAAGCGCACCCCCGTGGAGTTCGAGATCGACACCTACTGGGCGTATCACGCCGGGCAGGATCCTGTCGCGCTGTTGGAGCGGTTGAAGGATCGGATCCGCGTGATCCACATCAAGGACGGACTTGCCGACGGATCGGGCAGACCGCTGGGTCTGGGAACCGCTCCGGTAAAGGCGGTTCATAAGAAGGCGATTGAGCTGGGACTTTTGCAGGTGGTCGAATCCGAGACCCTATCGCCGGATGGACTGACCGAGGCGGCAGTCTGCTTTGGCTGCCTGAAGGGTCTGGACGCATGAAAAACACCACCCTCTGCTATCTGGAAAAGGACGGCCGCTATCTGATGCTTCACCGGATCAAGAAGGTGAACGACGAAAATCACGACAAGTGGATCGGGGTCGGCGGCAAGTTCGAGGATCGGGAATCGCCCGAGGACTGCGTGATAAGAGAGGTTCTGGAGGAAACCGGGCTGACCCTCACCGACTATCGCTACCGGGGGATCGTCACCTTCGTCGGCGATCCCCCATACGAAACGGAATATATGCACCTGTTCACGGGGGCAGGATTCACCGGGGAACTGTCCGACTGCGACGAAGGGGTGCTGGAGTGGGTTCCGAAGGATCGGATCCCCGAGCTGCCCATCTGGGAGGGGGACAAAATTTTCCTCGATCTGCTGGCGTCAGACGCGCCCTTCTTCTCGTTGAAGCTGGTCTATCAGGGTCAGCGGCTGGCGTCGGCGGTACTGAACGGGAAGGAACTCCCGATCTGATTTTTTAAAGGAAAAATATTCAAATAGTGCAACCATTTCACAAATACTGCGTCATTATAGATAAAGGATGGAAAAACGGGTTATCAATCGGCGAAAGTGCCGCCGCCCGATCCGGAATCGATCCAAGTTGAGAGGAGATTTATGATGATGAAGAAAGTGAAACTCATTTTGCCGTTCCCGTTTTTTGTGGCATTTTTCTTTCTGTACAGCTTTTTGGACGGCGCGATTTTCGTAAATGTGTTCGGCTGCGGATGTTCGGAAAACGCCTTTAACGCCAACGATCTGAAATGGGTGGTCTATGGGCTGCTGACGGTGGGAATGACGGCGTTCTCGGCGTGGCTCTCGAAATCGGTTTCGGATAAGTGGCTTCGAGTCCTCTATTGCATCGTTGTTTTAGCCTTCTATTGCAGCTCGTCCCTTTTCATCTGTAAAACGCTGATGTGGAGATAATGCGAACCGAAAAGGAGTGGCGATGATGAAGAAATACGGGAAAATTCTATACTTTCTGATTTTTACGTTGATGTTTTCAGCCCTGCTGCCGATGACGGTCAGCGCGGATACCGGTCCGAAGCCTTCTGTGCGCGTTGCCTTTGAAAATATGGGCGATGCGCTGTGCTACGGCACCCTGCTCTCGGAAAAATCCAGTACCGGCCCCAATAGTGTATGGGATGGCAACGAAGACCATATCTACAACTACGGTCTTGATCCGGACATATGGAGGGCGTTTGTGGAATACGAGGATGCGGACGGCTTTTATTATCTGCAAACCGGTTGGAAGGTAAGCGAGACGAAAGAAATTGCCTCGACTTACTATCCGCCCGAGCGTTTTAAGATCCTTTTGTACTATCCCGAGACAGAAAATTTCGCGGTAAGCGGGATTTGTGAGAGATATGCGTTTGACACCTATTATACCGTCGACATGGAGGGCGTGAATATTGGCTCGGCGGATTATAACGGGGAGCTTTCAAACAGCGATCGGCTAATCGCCTATAAATCCTACCGGTGGCAGCAGGAGACGTGGTCGCTGGCTGCCCGCGTTCTGATTACGATCGCTATCGAAATGGGCGTGGCGCTCCTGTTTGGATTCAGAGGAAAAAAGGCGCTGGGCTTCCTTGCGGCTGTCAACATCCTGACCCAGATCATTCTGAATGTCATCTTGAATGTAATCAACTTCAGTTCGGGGCAGGCGGCATTTGTTGCGGGATATATTCAGCTTGAAATTCTGGTGTTCGCCGTCGAAGCCGTGTTGTATTCGCTGTTTTTGAGGAAGGCCGCCGACAAGAAAAAAACCGTATGGTTCTGTGTTGTTTACGCATTGGTCGCAAACGCGGTATCCTTTGGGGCGGGGCTTGTAATCGCGCATCTGATCCCCGGTATTTTCTGATCGGGAAATTTTCCGGGAAATCTTGCTTATTTTCGAAATCTATGCTATAATAAGGTGGACGAACGTGAAAAGCTTTCGTCCACCTTTCCAAGTTAAGGAGGATCAACAGTATGGCAAAAATCATCGGACAGAGTCTGCCGAATATTCCGTGGGAGGAGAAGCCCGCCGGCTGCAAGGAACCTGTCTGGCGTTACAGCGGCAATCCCATTATTGAGCGGCATCAGAATTTCAAGATTAACAGCATCTTCAACAGCGCGGTTGTCCCCTATAAGGACGGCTTCGCGGGCGTCTTCCGCTGCGACGACAAGGCAGTGCGGATGAATCTCTTCGCCGGATTCTCGGACGACGGCATCCACTGGCAGATCGAGGAGGATCCCATCACGCTGATCGGCGATGATCCCGAGGTGACCCGGTTCGAGTATCGCTATGATCCCCGGGTCTGCTATCTGGACGGGCATTACTATGTGACATGGTGCAACGGATACCACGGCCCAACCATCGGAATCGCCTATACCGACGATTTCAAGACCTTTCATCAGCTGGAGAACGCCTTCCTGCCCTATAACCGCAACGGCGTCCTTTTCCCGCGGAAGATCGGCGGGAACTATATGATGCTCTCCCGCCCCTCTGACACGGGTCATACCCCCTTCGGCGACATCTATCTCTCCCAGTCTCCCGATCTGACCTATTGGGGCAAGCATCGCCACGTCTTTGGCCCTGCGCCTTTCGATGTGTCGGCATGGCAGTGCACCAAGACGGGCGCGGGTCCCTGTCCCATCGAAACCGATGAGGGCTGGCTCTTGATCTATCACGGGGTAATCACCACCTGCAACGGCTACGTCTATCGTATGGGGTGCGCGATCCTTGATCGGGATCAGCCGTGGATCGTGAAGTACAGAACACAGTTCTATATCCTCGGTCCCGAGATGCCCTACGAGCAAAACGGAGACGTGCCCAACGTAACCTTCCCCTGCGCTGCGCTGACCGACGCCGACAGCGGTCGGATTGCCATCTACTACGGCTGTGCGGATACCGTCACCGGGCTTGCCTTCACCACGGTGGACGAGCTGGTGGAATACACGAAAAAGTATTCGATGTAAGGGATCGCATGAAAATAACCGAACTTCTTCATTGCCCAAAATGTAAAAATACACTGTCTACTGCATTGCAATGTACCAATTGCGGGGCGATCTATTCCTTTGTTCACGGTGTCTATGATTGCCGAACCGACGAGCTTTTAGCGGATCAGACCTCGTTTTGGATGATCACTGATGAGATATTGGAAGAACAGCAGGCGTTTTCGGCGCACAAGGCGCAGGAAGATGCTTGGAGAGCTGATTATCAGGCGAAGATGAATCAAGAGACAAAAGATGCGGAAAGGGCGCAGAATGATTATGCTGCCACGCTGCTGCAATCTATGTCGGGAATCGTCTGCGATCTTGCCACCGGTCAGGGCAGGATGCTTCAGAAAATTTTTGCGGCGAACGACAGGGTAAAGGTTGTCTGCACGGACATCGATCCCCGCATTTTGGCGTGGACGAGGTTGGAGCAAAAACTAGACGACAGCCGGGTCTCCTTTGTGGCGGTGGACGGCAGAAATCTGTCCTTCCGGGACGATGCTTTTGACTACATAACCTCATTTCACGGGTTCGGAAATATTCCCGACAGTGATGTGGTTGCGAAGGAATTGTACCGCGTGCTGAAAAAGGGCGGACAGCTGATCATTCTGGGTTCCTACATAGAGGTCGGAAGCAAAAGCCACGATCTCGCGAAGCAATATCATTTGGATCAGGGACTCGTGAAGGAGAATCTGATCGCCTGCCTCAAGGGTGCCGGGTTTGTGAATATTGATTCTCACATCGCCGCGTCGGCGGTTTGGGCAGAGAATCCCTACGATCTCATCCCGGTTGCCGGAGATACACAACATTTTTGCGTAATCCGTGCTTTGAAATAGTTAATTTCCTTCTTAAATAAATATTTTCCTTTTCCCGCATAACGTCCCGCAAATCTGGCAATCCTTCGGACGGATCGGTTTGTTGTGCAAATTGACAAACCCACTCAAACGCCGAATCTCGCCGAAAAGTCCGTGATTTGTTTGTAACCCACAAAACAGCGCCCTTACATTTGTGCAACATATACAACAAAGTAACATTTTGTTTGTGCAAAGTCAATCAAATGGGAGAACTCGGAAAATTTGTAAAAAAGCTATTGACTTTCCGAAAAAGCGGTGCTATAATGGGGCTGCAAACGAAGGAAGGACGCAAACAGCGATCCACGTTTGAGTGAAATCAGAAAAGGAGAATGAACAGTATGATTTGCAACGGAAAGCATCTTTACAGAGTAAACCTCGTAACGGGTAGTGATGTTATGGAATTTGTGAAAATCGCATCGCAGATCGAAGGAAAGGTATGGCTGGTCAGCGGTAACAAGCGTCTGTCTGCCAAGAGCGCTCTGGGCGTACACCTTGCGCGTGTCGCTTGGAACGAGATCTACGTTGAAACCGAAACCGACTGCTTCTTTGAACTCCGCAAGTTCATCGAGGACTGATTTCGGTTTCCCCGATCAAAAACAACGGATGTATAATCCGATACCATAATCACAACAGAAGACCGCCGCATCAGCGGCGGTCTTTTGTTGTGACGGGGCGCTGCACCACCCCGCCAGAGGAGCTTCTTGAAAGAAGCCCCTCTGGACTCCGCAAGAACTTTAAAAATGAATTTTATCTTGACTTTTTGGCAAATTTGCGCTATACTGGAGTCAACGAAGGGAGGCGATGCTATGTCTGATAAATTCCGCGACAGTCTGCGTCTGTTTGGAATATTCCTGAAAATCGGCGCCTTCACCTTCGGCG
>CAYOON010000102.1:0-6817 GCA_964405595.1 uncultured Lachnospiraceae bacterium
GCGTGATATTTGTCGATAAACGCTATGGGAGAATCCAGCGTCGGACAGGTGTGCGTATCGTTATTCTTGCAGTACCAGTTATGGGGAGTGGTTGACGCGGCGAAGGACTGCATCCCCATCACACCGGCAAGCAAGCAGACGCACAGCGTCAGTACGATTTTTTTCATTTCGGTTTTTCCTTTCTTTTCGCACTCTTCTGCCTGTGTTTATCCGCATTTTCAAAACAAACACGTCAGGCATAATAAAATTGTGCACTTTTTATAGGAAAATTACGCAAAAAAAACTTGTTTTTTCTGAAAATATGTGCTATAATTGGCAAGGATTCCCGTTTACTCCGGTTTTGTTCGTTTTGTCCAAGCAGAAATGAAAATTTATTCATTTTTTGTGAATAAAAATTCAAAATTCCTCTTGCAATTTGGAAAGAAATCGTGTATAATAGGATTTATATTTTATTTGAATCTATCGGAGACAGCTGAAAATGAATCAAGCTCTTAAATGTGATAAAATCAAAGTCGGAATCATCGGTGCCACCGGCTACGCGGGTGCCGAGTTGGTTCGACTGCTTATGAACCATCCCTATGCAAAGATCGAGGCAATCTCCTCGGTTTCCTTTGAGGGAAAAAAGATGTCGGAGGTCTATCCGAACCTTGCCGGAATCTGCGATCTGCCTCTGGAAGGCGCGGACAGCCTTGCCGAGCGCTGCGACGTTCTGTTCGCCGCCCTGCCTCATGGTCTTTCCGAACCGTTGGCGGTCAAATGCAAGGAGACCGGCACGCTCCTGATTGATCTGGGCGCGGATTTCCGCCTCCACGACGAGGCGGCGTATCAGGAATGGTATCAGAAACCCTACGCCTATCCCGAACTGCATGAGGGGGCTGTCTACTGCATTCCCGAACTGCACCGATCTTTGGTCAGCGAGAATACGAAAATCATTGCCAATCCCGGGTGCTACCCCACTTCCATCTCGCTGGCGCTGGCTCCCGCGCTGACCGGCGGACTGATCGAGACTGACGGCATCATCATCGACTCCAAATCGGGCGTTACGGGAGCCGGGCGAGGTCTGACACAAGGAACCCACTACCCCGACACCAATGAGGCTTTCGCCGCCTACAAAGCCGGCGTACACCGACATACCCCCGAGATCGAGCAGACGCTGACCGCACTGGCAGAGCAGCCCATCAAGGTGGTCTTCGTTCCGCATCTGCTCCCCGTCAACCGAGGGATCGAATCAACCGTCTACTGTAAGGCGAAGGCAGATTTCGAAACCATCGTCCAGACGTACAACGAGTTCTACAAGGATGAAAAGTTCGTGCGCGTGATGCCGGTAGGCAGCTACTCGAACATCAAGAACGTGCGGATGTCCAACTACTGCGATATTTCCCTGCACTTTGACAAGCATACGAACACGTTGATCCTGTCCTCGGTCATCGACAATATGTTCAAGGGCGCGGCAGGTCAGGCGATTCAGAACATGAATCTCTGCATGGGGCTTCCCGAGGATGCGGGTATAGATCTCGTTCCTCCGGCGTTCTGATACTGTGAATATTACTTGAAAGGAATTTACTAAAATGAATATGAAAGCTATATCGGGCGGCATATGTGCAGCCAAGGGATTTTCGGCGGCCGGAATCCACTGCGGAATCCGCAAGAACGCCTCTAAAAATGACATCGCGCTGATCGTCTGTGAAAAGCGCGTCCCCGCTGCTGGGGTTTTTACCACCAACAAGGTCTTCGCCGCTCCCGTGGGGGTCACAAGGGTTCACCTTTCCGATGGACACGCGCAGGCGATCATTGTCAACTCGGGCAACGCCAACACCTGCAATCTGGACGGGTACGACAAGGCAAATATGACCTGCGATATACTGGCAAAGAAGCTGTCGATCTCGCCGGACGACGTGATCGTCGGTTCTACCGGCGTCATCGGCGTTCCGCTGCCTATTGAGCCGATCCTTTCCGCCATCGACCCGCTGATCGAGGATCTGGGCTCCGACGAAGCAGCGTCCGACAGAGCGGCAACCGCGATTCTGACCACCGATACCAAGAAGAAAGAGTTCGCCTATGAATTCGAGCTGGATGGGCATACCGTCCATCTGGGCGGCATCTGCAAGGGTTCGGGCATGATTGAGCCCAACATGGCGACCATGCTCTGCTTCATGACCACCGACGCCGCCATTTCGCCCGCTATGCTGGAAAGAGCGCTGAAAGCCTGCATCTCTGACACCTTCAACATGGTCAGCGTAGACCGCGATACCTCCACCAACGATACGGCAACCATCCTTGCCTCCGGACTTGCGGGGAACCCCGAGATCATTCTGCCGGGCAAGGCCTACGACGAATTCTGTCAGGCACTGTTCGTTCTCTGCAAGGATCTCGCCATGGCGATTGCCGCCGACGGCGAGGGTGCCACCAAGCTGCTGGAATGCGCGGTTTCGGGCTATTCCGATAAAGAGGGCGCGAAAATCCTTGCGAAGTCGGTCATCCGCTCGTCGCTGGTCAAGGCCGCCATGTTCGGTGCCGACGCCAACTGGGGACGGATCCTGTGTGCGCTGGGCTATTCGGGTGCCGACTTCGATCCCGATTTTGTGGATGTATCCTTCCGCTCGGCGGCGGGTGAAATTCCCGTATGCAAAAACGGCAGAGGAGTTTCCTTCTCGGAGGAGCTTGCCAAGACAATTCTGACCGAATCTACCGTCTGCATTGACGTAAACATGAACTGCGGAGAGGAAAGCGCGACCGCGTGGGGCTGTGATCTGACCTATGAATATGTACATATCAACGGGGACTACCGCTCTTAAATCAGGAGGATACCATGAACAGCAATGAATGGATTGCTCTGGAATCAGAGAATATGATGCAAACCTACGGCAGAGTGCCGGTGGTGGTCGATCACGGAAAGAACGCCACCTGGTACGACGTCGATGGGAAGAAATACATTGACTTCACCAGCGGAATCGGCGTGAATTCGCTGGGAATCTGCGACGAGGGCTGGATCGCCGCCGTTACTGCGCAGCTGAACACCTTCCAGCACGGCTCCAACTATTATTACAATCAACCTGCGATTACACTAGCGGAAAAGCTTGTGAAGGCAAGCGGTCTTTCCAACGTCTTCCTCGCCAATTCGGGTGCGGAAGCCAACGAGGGCGCGATCAAGGTCTGCCGCAAGTACTCCTTCGACAAGTACGGCGAGGGACGGGCGACCATCGTATCGCTGAACAACTCCTTCCACGGCAGAACCCTTGCCACTCTGACCGCTACCGGACAGCCGAAGTTCCATCAGTGGTTCGGTCCCTTCCTTGACAAGGTTTGCTATGCCGATCCCAACATGGACGCCATCCGGGCGGTCTGCGACGGAAGCGTCTGCGGAATCCTCGTAGAGCCGATTCAGGGAGAGAGCGGCGTGCATCCTATGAACGAGGGCTTCCTGAAGGAACTTCGCGCCTTCTGCGACGAGCAGGACATCCTGCTGGTCTTTGACGAGGTGCAGTGCGGACTGGGCAGAACTGGCGCGTTGTTTGCCTACCAGCAGTACGGCGTGACTCCCGACGTTGTGACCCTTGCCAAGGGGCTGGGCGGCGGACTGCCTATCGGCGCGTTCCTGTGCGGTCAGAAGTGCAAGGATACGCTGGGCAAAGGGATGCACGGTTCGACCTTTGGGGGAAATCCCGTGGTCTGCGCCGGAGCGGTGGAGGTTATGAACCGCATGACCCCCGAATTCCTCTCCGAAGTTTCCGAAAAGGGCGAATATATCGTCAAAACCGTCATGGACGCGGCTCCGAAGCTGGTCAAATCGGTCAGAGGAAAGGGTCTGATGATCGGATTTGTCGTAGACGGGGATCCCCACGATCTGCTCTTCAAGGCGGCTGAAAAGGGGCTTTTGATTCTGTCCGCGGGCAGTGACGTGGTTCGACTGCTCCCCTCTCTTACCATCACCAAGGCGGAGCTGGACGAGGGTCTTGCAATTCTGATTGATATTCTGAATGGGTAAACCATGCCTCCTGCCCCATTTGCGGACAGGAGGCGAGTTTTAGGAGCTGGAACGATGTACAAAGTCATGATTATCGAGGACGACCGAGGAATCGCCGACGCGATTGCCGTACAGGCGGGGATGTGGAATCTGGACACCCATATTGTCGAAAACTTCCGGGAAGTGCTGACCGAATTCACAGCCTATCAGCCCCACATCGTCCTTTTGGACATTTCCCTGCCCTTTTTCAACGGCTACCATTGGTGCGGGGAGATCCGCAGGATTTCGAAGGTTCCGATCCTCTTCATCTCCTCCGCCTCCGACAATATGAACATCGTCATGGCGATGAACATGGGCGCGGATGATTTTATCGCCAAGCCCTTCGATCAGAGCGTGCTGATTGCCAAGATTCAGGCACTCCTGCGCAGAAGCTACGACTTTGCAGGAAGCGTCCCCATTTTGGAGCATCGGGGCGCGTTCCTGAACACCGGGGATGATACGCTGATCTATCAGGGGGAGAACATCCCGCTGACCAAGAACGAGTACCGCATCCTGCTCTGCCTGATGGAAAACAAAGGCAGGGTGGTCAGCCGTGAGAAGCTGATGGAGCGGCTTTGGAAAACCGAGCTGTTCATCGACGAAAACACGCTGACGGTCAACGTCAACCGCCTGCGGAAGAAGCTGGATGCCGTCGGGCTGGAGAATTTTATCGTGACCAAGTTCGGGGTCGGATATATCGTGGAGTGAATAGTGAGTTTTCGGGGGAATCGTTATATGTGGATGATTTTTGCTCTGCTGTCCGCCGTTTTTGCGGCACTTACCTCGATTTTGGCAAAGATCGGGATTGACGGCGTGAATTCCAATCTGGCAACAGCAATTCGAACCGTGGTTGTGGTTATAATGGCTTGGGGAATGGTTTTTCTTACGAATACGCAAGGCGGAATTCTGGAGATCAGCAAAAAAAGCTGGCTGTTCCTGATTCTATCCGGCTTGGCTACGGGCGCTTCCTGGCTCTGCTATTACAAGGCTCTGCAAATGGGTGAAGCATCCAAAGTTGTACCGATTGACAAATTGAGCGTTGTCATCACGCTGGTACTGGCGTTTCTGTTTCTGCATGAGAGATTCACGCCGAAATCTCTGATTGGCTGTATTCTGATCGGCGCGGGAACTTTAATTATGGTGCTGTAAAGAATGGGAGAATTCATAAATGGCTATATCGAAAATAAAAGTAAAAATTCATTGTGATATTCAAACGGTTTGGGAGACCGTTACCTCTCTCGAAAACTATTCATGGCGCAGCGATCTTCGCAAAATTGAAGTCGTGAGCGAGCGACAATTCATTGAACATACCAAGGATGGGTACACCACTACATTTACGACAGTCATGCTCGAACCGTACAAGCGGTGGGAGTTCGACATAGAAAATACCAACATAAAAGGTCATTGGATCGGGGTATTTTCTCCAAAAGACGGTTTTACGGAAATCGAATTTACAGAGAGCGCTACCGCAAAAGCGAAAAAGTGGTATTTAATCCCGTTTGTCAAAGCCTATCTGAAAAAACAGCAGGAAATCTATATTTCCGACCTGAAAAAAGCACTGCTTCGTAAATGAAAGGATCGCTATGGGACTGTTCAAAGCGTATATCAAGGCACATAGAAAGGGCATCCTTGCAGGGGTTCTGTTCTGCGCGATCTTTTGCGCCTCTTTTGCCCTGTACAGACTGCCCATCGGTGCGGTAATCTATCCCACCCTGCTCTGCACGCTTTTGGGTCTTGGATTCTTCGCCGCGGATTTTGCGCGCGTGACGCGAAAGCACCGACAGCTCTCCGAAATCGGGAAGCTGACCGCCGCAATGATCACCTCCCTGCCCGCAGTCGAAAGCGTGGAGGATGCCGACTATCAGGCGATCATCGAAGCCCTGCGGCACGAGGTCGCCTCTCTCGAAACGCTGACCTCCGCCCGCTATCGGGACATGGTGGAATACTATACCGTGTGGGTGCATCAAATCAAGACGCCTATTGCGTCCATGCGGCTCACCCTGCAAAACGAAGATTCCCCGCTATCCCGAAAGCTGTCCTCCGATTTGTTCCGGATCGAGCAGTATGTGGAGATGGTGCTGGCGTTTCTGCGGCTGGATTCGATCTCCGGCGACTATGTGTTCAAGGAATACAGCATTGACACCATCGTCAGACAGGCGGTAACCAAGTTTGCCTCCGAGTTTATCGACCGTAAGCTCCGGTTGGAGTATGAACCCATCGATCAGACCGTCGTCACCGACGAGAAATGGCTCTCTTTCGTGATCGAGCAGGTTTTATCCAACGCGCTGAAATACACCCGCGAGGGCGGCATCCGGATCTATCTGCGAGAGCCGAAAATCCTCTGCATCGAGGACAGCGGCATCGGGATCGCGCCGGAGGATCTGCCGCGTGTCTTTGAGAATGGCTACACCGGCTACAACGGGCGCACGGACAAGAAGGCAAGCGGAATCGGGCTTTATCTGTGCAAGAGAATCTGCAAAAATCTCGGCGCCGGGATTGACATTTCCTCCAAACCAGACCACGGGACGACCGTATCCATCAAATTGGAGCAATATGAACTAAAGAAAGAGTGAAATCTTACGAAAGTGTAAGATTTCGGGCGGGAAATGTAAGCCGATTCGATGGCGCGCATTTCCCGTTTCTGCTAGAATAAGAGCAGAAAACTTGATTGGAGGAAATCACTATGAGTATTCTGGAAGTCAGCGGACTCAAAAAAATTTACATGACCCGCTTCGGAGGGGGCAAAGTGGAAGCGCTGAAAAACGTCAATTTCAGCGTGGACAGGGGCGAATACGTCGCCATTATGGGAGAATC
>CAYOON010000103.1:0-6799 GCA_964405595.1 uncultured Lachnospiraceae bacterium
GCGCAGGATCAGGATCTCCTCGGACGCCTCATCCGATGGGAAGCGCTCCTCATAAGAGGGTTCGAATCCCGTCTCGAACATTGCGTCCAGCGAAATCCCCTGCTTTTTCTTCGCCGCCACATATTTTGCGTAACAAAATTCACAGATCCGCCGGATATAGCCGTCAAGATTGTAGATCTCGCCGCTTTTCAGCAGTGTCCGATAGACTTCCTCCACGATTCCCGCCGAGATTTCCTCGGCTTCATCGTAGAAGAACGCCTTTCCGATGGCAAATCCGTAGATTTTCGGCAGATATTCGGTGATAATCGCGTCCGCTTTTGTCTTTTCCATTCTTTTCTCCGATTTGGTTCTTCTTTCCAGCACCGTTACTACTATAGTGGAAGAAATTTTTGAAAGGTTGGGGGTTGGGAGAATTTTTTTCAAAAATTTTCATCTGAAAGAAACCGTAGCTTCTTTCAGATGAAAACATCATTATGACACCCGGAAATGCCCGAGAATTTTCCCGTGTTTTTCGAGAATATCCTCCTCATAGGCTTTTTGCTTGGTACTCCCATGGTGGATCACATAGGACACGCCCTTATGGTTCCGATGCTCGGACACGATGCCGATGTGTCCCTCAAAAACCACGATGTCCCCGCCCTGCCACGCCTCGATGTCCCGGGGATCGGTGGTCAGGGAGATGGCGGTATGCTCAAAATAGACGATCAGATTGCGCACCCGACGGAAGTCAATATTATCATCCGGCTCTTCGTCGGCACGGTAGCCGTCGGGATTGGCTTTCCGGTCGGCATCCACCAGCACCCGCAGATCGTAGCCCGCCGCCAGCAGCGCCTGCGCTACCACGTCCGTACAGACGCCGTATCCGTCGTCGGGATAGCCGCCCTCGTAGTACTTGCTCTGATAAATCGGCTTCGTGGCGATGTAGGCGTAAGCACCCGCCAGAATGTCCGACTGATCGTCCACACCATCCCCGTCCTGATCCACCGCGCTGCGGTAGGGCGTGATCCCGAAGTCGGAATTTTCGTATTTCCGGTGGGTAATCACGCTATAGCGATAAATCATCCCGCAAGCGATCGACGCAAGCAGGAAAAGCAGGATTCCCACGATCACGATCCGCCGGATTTTCCGGGATTTTGTTTTAGTCGTATCCATCCTTGCTCCTCTGCCGCATTTCCCGTTCGATCTCGCGTCTTGCCTCGTTTTTCGCCTCGGTATCCCGCTTGTCCCAGAGCTTTTTACCCCGGCAGACCCCGAGCTTCATCTTCACGTTGCTCCCCTTGAAGTAGAGCGACAGCGGAACCAGCGTATAGCCCTTCTGATCGGTGGCAGACTGGAGCTTCAGAATCTCCTTCTTGTGCATCAGCAGTCTGCGCACCCGCAGGGGGTCTTTATTGAAGATGTTCCCCTTCTCATAAGCGGAAACGTGCATCCCGTGGACGAACAGCTCGCCGTCCTTGACCGAGCAGTAGGAATCCTTCAGATTCACCTGCCCCAGCCGGATCGACTTGACCTCGGTTCCGAACAGCTCAATACCCGCCTCGTAGGTCTCGTCCACGAAATAGTCGTGGTATGCCTTCTTATTCTGCGCGATGGTGGGATCGTTTTTATCGGTCTTTGCCATCGGTATCTCCTCCTTACTTTCAATTAAAATGAGTTTTCGATGGTTTCGCCACCGGCGAAATGAACGGCGAAGCCGTTCAAGACGAAAACTCGTATTTAAATGAAGCCATCGGCTTCATTCAAATTTCGACCACTTGTCTGTAGATGACGCTCTTTCCGACCCCGCGATCCTTGGCGGTCTGCTTGATGGCGTCCATCTTGTTCATGCCTGTTTTCAGATAATATTCCACATGCTCCGGCACGCTCATGTCCTGCCAGAACAGTTCCTCTCTGGTCGCCGCCGCGCCTTCGATAATCAGTACATACTCCCCCCGGGGCGCATTCGAGCGATAGTACTCCGCCGCCGCCTCGACAGTCAGACGGAGAACTTCCTCGTTCCGCTTGGTCAGCTCCCGACAGAGGGCGATCTGCCGATCCCCGAAGAGGGGAACCATATCGGCGAGCGTCTCGGCGAGCCTGTGGGGGGCTTCATAGAGGATCAGGGTTCGCTTCTCGTCGGCAAGCTCGTTCAGCCTTGCCCGCCGCTCCGATTTGCTGCCCTCCAGAAATCCCTCGAAGGCGAACCGTCTCGTGGACAGTCCCGACAGGGTCAGGGCGGTGATGGCGGCACAGCAGCCGGGGATAGAGGTCACCGGAATCCCCTCCGAGGCGCAGAGCTTCACCAAATCCTCGCCGGGATCGGAGACTGCCGGCGTTCCCGCATCGGTGATCAGCGCGCAGGACTGCCCCTCCCGGAGTCTGCGGACGATGGTCTGTCCGCGCTCCCGCTTATTATGCTCGAAATAGCTGATCATCGACTTCTGGAGCCCGTAATGGGACAGCAGTTTGAGACTGTTTCGGGTATCCTCGGCGGCAATGAAATCCACCTCCCGCAGAACCTTGAGCGCACGCTCGGACAGGTCGGACAGATTGCCGATGGGGGTCGCCACCAGATAGAGCGTACCGCCCATGACCCGGTTTTTCTCGTCGGTTTCGTAGATTCTTTCCGCATTTTCGGAGAATAATTCAAGGTTTTCGATAGGATTCATCGAACTCACCTCTTTCGTAGATTCGTTTGAGATCATCGGTATAGTTTTCGCCACTCTCATAGAGGATCAGCGGCTTTGTATAGAACAGTCCGGGTGCCCCGCCCCGTCTGCCCTCGCAGAGAATCAGCGACGGCAGCGATCCGGCGGACGGCAGGACGGGGGTCAGGCGTTTCGGCTCGATCCCGCTCTCCCGCATGGCGCAGAGCAGATCGACCAGTCTGTCGGGGCGGTAGACGGCGTAGAAACTCCCGCCGAAGCGCAGAATCCGCGCAGCCGCCTTGCAGAAATCGGTTATGTTGCCGCAGATTTCCCTTCTGGCGATGTCCATGCTCTTTGCGTCGTTGTGGAATCCGCACTCGGCGGCAAGATAGGGGGGATTGGTCAGCACCAGATCGCAGCAGCCATCCGTGTCGGCGGCGGTCAGCTCCCGCACATCCTTGCAGACGGGGATCAGACGGTCGGACAGCCCGTTCTTTTCGGCGTTGCGCCCGATGAGATCGGCGAAATCGGTCTGGATTTCCACAGAATACGCGGTCTCCGCCTTGCCCGCCGACAGCGAGAGCAGCGAGAGGATCCCCGTCCCCCCGCCGAGATCGGCGATTTTGCGGATCCGCTTTCCCTTCGGCAGATAGGCGTAGAGCAGATAGGCATCGGTACCGAAGGTCAGCCCATCCTTTTTTTGAATCAGCGTAATCTGTTCGTTAACGTGATCGATCCGTTCGTCCATGGGAATCCCCCTTTCGTTTCAAAGTAGTTGAACGATTTCCTTATGTCCTGAATGGATATAAGACCCGTTTCAGTAGTTTTCATGATTATTTCTAATTTATTTGAAACAAGCGATCCTCTTCCCGAAACAGAACTCCTTTAAGTTTATGTTCCGAAATAATATCTTTCACTTTATCTGAACAAACAATGTGACCGGGGAAGGATGCAATTCGGCACAGGTCACTTTGATCCCAGCTTTCCATATCCAAGACGGTTTTAATGATATATAGCCTTTGTATGTTCCAGTCAAACTGTCCGCAAAGAGAGCATAAGTTTTTTCGCCTCAAAGACATAGCTTTCAGATCAAAATCGATTGATCCCGTGATATTCACGGAAAAATACTTGGCGTCTTCTTGCAAAATCAGATTGCCCCTGTTATTCCGAAAGAGCGGAACCGTCGTAACCAGATCAAACCCGGTAACGCCTTGCTGTGTGAAGATATTTACCACCTTCTCGGATACGAGAAAGTTGATTCCGCCTCCCCCGTAATATAAGAAATCCGGATACGCCTTTGCTCCCTCGATCACATAGGCATCAGGCTGTGTCTTCGGTAATTCCCGTGCAATATCGCGCCCGCAATAAGGACACTTTTCAAATTGATAGCCAACACGAGACAAATTCTCCTGTGCATAGCAATATTTTCTTTCGGAATAAGATATATCGAATCCGTACATTTTGTCACCTTGCGTACAGTTTTTAAGTTCCGGAACCAGATGCCCAAGAATTACAGACACTTTCGTGCCGCTTCAATTTTGGGTATACATCCGTAACAGCTTTCAGCATAATCGATACTGCTTTTCATCCGGTCTTTTGTACCCTTCGAACTTTCGATCAACATGCGCATATCGTTTTCCGTGAAAATGTCGTTTTCACAAATCATAGCAACCAAGTCATCAAAACCTTCAGTATCTACCCTTTCATTTATGCACCAGAACTGCGTAAATGTTAAAGGACAATGCACCAATGCGCTATAGTATGAATACCGTGTTCTATGCGGAAAACGGTCAATCAAATTTAGCAAATCCAAATTAACGGTATCGGCATCACAGAAGCACAGCAGAGAATGTGCCATACACCGCAGTTTTCTGTCCTTATGTGCCTTTTTCAACAATACAACCGCAGTAGATGATTCTAATTTCCCGATTAAAAACGAAAATTCATAATCGTTATCATAAAACTTACGATATTCTTGCCTTTTGAACTTCCTGTTTCTTATGAGTTCACGCACATATCGGTTTATTTCATTTTCCATCGTACCACCACTTGTCAATTTCGGCTACTATTTTATCCCAATTCACTTTTACAAAATGCACCAACATTTCCGTGTCAACAACATAATAAGTTGAGATTGCTTGTTTAAGTCTGCATCGATCGTAAATAAGAAGTTAGTTTTTCTTCGTAATCATTTGCCTGAATCCAATCAAACAAATGCTTATTATACTCCTCGGTGAGATTCAAAAAATCTTCCGGTGGATCATAACAGTATTCTTTATAGCACTTTCCGCTATTTTGAATGCACACACTTAATTTAGAGTGATACGAATTCATAATGTTATATAATTCAACCAGCCCCGACTCGCTCAATGCGCAGATAAGCTTTTTAAATATCTGTTCAGTGTTGTTACATATCCAAAAGTGCAAGCCATCAAGCTGTATTTCAGACAAGTTTGTTGCCACTGTGTAAACATTAAGATAACCGCGAGGTACTCTTCCCTTGGCTTTTAATGCTTTCCGCAAATAAACATATGCGATAACAGAGGAAATCGTCTGACAGGATTGCGGTGAATCTATAATGAACGATACCATACGATGCAATTTCTTGTCGCACATCTTGTCAGATGAACAAATCTCATTAAAAAACGAAGTGACAGCATGCTCTTTGTCGATAATCTGCATATAGTTTTTAGCAGAGTTGTGAAATAGAGCATTATCAATAACTTTTTTTAAATAAGAAATGTCCTCTGCGGTATTCATCGAAAGAAAACACCTGGCCCGCAAAACTTGGAGATATATTGGCTCATTACACCATATTCCGGCGCATTCCATACGAATTCTAACGTCTTCCGAATTCAAATATTCTGTTTGATCGTTAATAATCCGAACAGTTGCTTGCTGAAGCGCCTCACGATTTTCGAAACACAATTTTTGAATAGATTCAAAATAAAATGCTTCAATCTCTTCGGTGCTTGATTTCGGATACCGCCGTTGCTTTTCATAATCAATAATCTCATCTATCAATTCACATATCATTCTATCGTCTGATGCCATAATAAATCTCCTTATTGATTACCAGAATATCTCCATTTTTTCGTCCTCTCCTGTACGCAGATCAGACTCTTCTTATAAAATATAGGCAGACGCACGCGCCTGCCTATATTTTATGTAGTGCACTTATTCCTCGGAAGGAGCGCCTACAGGACATACACCTGCGCAAGCGCCGCAGCTCAGGCACTCGTCGGCGTTGATCTGATACTTTCCGTCGTTCTCGGTGATGCAGCCGACCGGACATTCGCCGGCACATGCGCCGCAGCCGATGCACTCGTCAGCGTTGATCTTATATGCCATGGGAAAACACCTCCTGTAAGATTTCCGTAGTGATTCCCGCCGCCCGGAAAGGACGGCAGAAACCGTACTGCTTCATTATAGCATACCTTTTCGAAAAAATCAATCGTTTTCGTCAGCTATTTTCACTTTTTTTCGTGGGATTTTCGGATTTTCTTTCCGGGTGCGGTCTTCTGCCGTGGTTTCGACCATATCTTTTCCGGTTCTCGCCCGATTTCTCCTGCGAATCGGTCAGATCCGCCCGCAGGGTCGGCTCGCCCTCCCCCAACTTCGGCGGCTGCATATATCGGTCGGGCTTCTCATTTCCGTGCGGCTTCTTCCGGTTCTCGGAACCCTGTTCGGAACCGCCCTGTCCGCCACGATTTTTATTATTCTGCGCGGGTTTGTTCTGACCCTTGGATTCGCCGGGATTCTTCGGCTTCTCGCCCGACTCGCCGCTCTGCCCGGGCTTTCCCTGCTGACCGGGACGGGGATTCCTGCCGGATCCCTGCTTGCCGCCCTTTCCGGAATCGTTCCGGGGGCGATCCTTGTTTTCACTTACCCGATTTTCCTCGTCCCCCTGCGCGTTTTTGCGATCGCCGGAACGGCGATCTTCTCCGGAACGGCGATTCTCTCCCTTCCGGTTATCCTTGCCGCGCCGGGACGATTTTCCCTTTTCCTGACCGGCTTCGTTTTTGTCCTCACGCTCCGAATCCAGCGGCGTGAAGGGTACAAACGCCGGACGGGTCGAACGCTCGACCTTTTCTCCGCGCTTAGTCGTTTCGTCCTGATCGGTTTTCAGTCTGACCAGTTCCCGGTCGTAGATCTTGGGCGCGCCCTCGGGA
>CAYOON010000104.1:0-6748 GCA_964405595.1 uncultured Lachnospiraceae bacterium
CAGAGCCACAATATCTATGTGTCGGTTTTGCAGGTGGATACCGTGATGGCGTCGCTGACAAGCGGGAACAAACATAAGGAACGCTACTATATTTACGACATCTACGTCCGCAATATCGACAATCTGTATACCTACGCCACGGGAAAACGAGGCGAATTCGAGGATTTGGTGGAGAATGCCGGGAAGCTGGACTTTACCGTCGATCTTCCGATCGCGGCGGTCAACGGCGACTACTGGGGCAATACCCGCCACTGCCTGCTGGCCGTGCGAAACGGGCAGATTATCGGGAACGATCCGCACTACGACTATATTTACAGCGATCTCTGCGTTCTCTACTTTGACGGAACCATGGAGACCTATAAGCCCGACCAGTTCGACTGGAACGCGATCGCGGCAAGAACCCCCTATCAGATCTGGAACTTCGGTCCCGGACTGCTGGACAGGAACGGCGTTTCCTACGGAACCTACTCCAACGACAGTTACGATCATAACGTGGTCAGCGCCAGACATCCGCGCACAATCTTCGGCTACTACGAGCCGGGACATTACAATTTCGTCGTGATCGACGGCAGATCGGACGCGTCGGACGGCATGACCCTGCCCGAGGCGGCACTGATCCTGCAAAATCTGGGCTGTAAGCAGGCGTACAACATGGACGGCGGAGACAGCTCCTACGCCGGTTTCGGCGGGGATATAGTCCGGCAGAACTGGAATCGCGCCGACGACGATAACGCCCGCTGGATCTACGATATTATCTGCGTCGGTGAGACGCAGACCACGAAGAAGAAAGGAAAATCATGAAAAAGAACTCTCTTCTGAATATTCTCTGCACCCTGCTGCCTCATCTGAACATCGCGCTGGCGCTTTTTCTGATCACCTGCTTCATCGTTGACCGTTATAACCGTGCCATGGCCTTTATCAACAACGAGTATACCAAGTACACCTTGCTGGTTTTCGCGATTCTTGTGATCGTGCAGTCGGTAGTTTTCATCCTGCGCGACAGAAAGCGCCACTCTGACAAGGACGAAGACGGAAAGGATCAAAGGTGAAATTTGAAAGAAACCGTGGGTTTCTTTCAAATATGAGTTTATGGCTTTGATGGCTCACGCCATCAATTTCGCCAAGGGCGAAACCGCCATAAACTCAAGGGATTCGAAGAAAGGTAGGGGTATATATATGCTGATTCTGGAAGACGAAAGCGAGATTCTGGAGGAGAAATCCCCGGTTTTCATCCCGCTGCTGATCAATGAGATTGAGGGCGATACCGAAATCGAGGCGTACAGCTCCATCGAGGAGATCGCCGCCGATTTCCATGCCCGTTTTTTCGGGCGGTACTTTACCAAGGACGCTATCGACTGGCTGGATGAAAAGCTCCGCCCCTATGTGGAGGAGCACGGCTATCTGCGGGAATGCACCGGCAAATATCGCTGGTATATCCGCTACGAGCTGACCGATCCGAGAGCACTCCCGACCGATCGGATCCGCCCCGATTCCCATCTCCTGACCGACGGCGATTACGACGTGCAGGTCTCCTTCTCGCTGATCGAGCAGATGGAGAAGGATCTGCCCGCCTATGTGACCCTGATCGGGGACAAGATCGTCTCCATCGCCACGGTGAACGAACACGATCCCGAGCAGAATTTGTTGGAGATCACGGTGGAGACGGCACCCGAATTCCGTGGGCAGGGATACGGGCTGTCCAACACGGTTGCGTTGGCGAAGGAGCTGACCGACCGGGGCTATCGGGTTGCCTACGCGGTGAGCCGATATAACCGTCCGTCGCAGAAGATCGCCAAAAAGGCTGGATTCACGCAGGCTGGCAGGTTTTACGCTTATGCGGCGTATATGCTTTAAAATTACCATATTTTGCACCCTCCGCGACCGTTGCGGAGGGCGTCAGTCTTTTTCCGCCAAAAATTAC
This sequence comes from uncultured Lachnospiraceae bacterium, assembly GCA_964405595.1. GTDB lineage: Bacteria > Bacillota > Clostridia > Oscillospirales > CAG-272 > CAKSQF01. The sequence continues at coordinate 1,922 of CAYOON010000104.1, forward strand.
CGAGATGTAAACGATTTCTATATTTTGCCGGAATTCGTTGACAATGAAGATTTTTATGGTATAATGAAAGATAATGAATAGATAAGGAGATCGGCAGTATGAGCTTTCCGGAAATCAAAAAGCAGATGGGATCGCAGGGAGTCCGGTTTACCGGCGCGGTAAGTAACGCGGATTTTGCGCACCTGTTCGAGATCGCAAAGGCGGATCTGCGGAAAGTGACCCCCGAGCAATATACCCAAGCGGTGGCATTTGAAACCGCAAGCGGCAACGTCTACCACGCCGTGATCGTCAATGCACTGACGGAAGAGCATCTTGATGAAAAAGCACTGCTGGAGCAGATGAAGGCACAAAACGATACACAGATCGTGAAAATCGTCTGCCTGTGGGAAGGGGAGCAGCTGGATATGCCCTCATACGCCTTTAAAATGCTGATCTGCGAAATGGATGCGCAGAACAAGGACGCCCAGATGCTCCTTCTCGGCAAAAACTGCCTGATAAAAAAGACGATCTTCCAAACGCTCGTACCCAAAGCTAAGCATCAATTATTCGAACGCGCCGTTGTGCTGCAAGCCATCAAAGAAGCTCCCGAATACGAGCAAAAGCTTCTGAAGCAATATCAAAACAGCGAGGTTATCAGCAGAGAATTTACGGGATGCGGCTTTATCACCGATTTTGCCGTGTCTGCCCCCGACAGGACGCTGGGGGAGGATGTAAATCTGTATCTGGGCAGCGTTCGGGCAAACCTGAACGACATGAAGCACGGTGTCGGGTTCGTTTTGTTTGTCCAAAACGGATTGATAACCTGTTTGGATGTTTACACAGTCGCCGGCGAACCCTTTCCGGATGTAATCTATCGCTACGAAATCCCCTATAACGGCTAATTAAGAAAGGAAACTACTATGGCATTTGACGCCGGGATGGTCGCGGCCATCACACACGAACTTCAAAATAAAATCATCGGCGCACGGATTGAGAAGGTGCATCAGCCCGAGAAGGACGAAATCCTCCTGCTTCTGCACGCGGGAAGGGAGAACCTCCGGCTGACCGTGTCGGCATCCGCCAACAACCCGCGGATCTGCCTTTCCTCTGAAAGCAAGGAGAACCCCTCCGCACCGCCTATGTTCTGCATCCTGATGCGCAAACACCTGACCGGCGGTAGGATCCTGAACGTGGAACAGCTGGGCTTCGAGCGGGTGATCCGTATCACGGCGGAGGCCAGAGACGACATGGGATACCTCTCTACCAAGCGGATCTACGCCGAAATCATGGGCAAATACAGCAACCTGATCCTCACCGACGGGGAGGATAAGATTTTCGGTGCTATCCGCCCGGTGGACTTCTCCACCTCCGGAAAAAGGCAGGTTTTGCCCGGGATGCGCTACGAAATGCCGCCTCCGCAGGACAAGGCCGATCCGCTGACCGAGACCAAGGATGGCTTTTTCGAAAAAATCGCCGCCTTCTCCCCCGATGCCCGTACTGATAAATTCATCACCGGGGCCTACATCGGAATCTCGTCGCTGACCGCAAGAGAGATCGCCCATCGCTCGGGCGAAACGCTCGGAGCAGGGAAGAATCTGATCTGGAACGCCTTCTCCGACCTGATCGGCAGGGTTCGCGGCCACGACTTCACCCCCATCCTGCTTGTGGATGAGACGGGCAGACCCGTGGAGTACAGCTTCTGCCCCATCGACCAGTACGGGGCATCGGTGGAGAGCATCGAAACCGAGAGCTTTTCCGCTTTGATCGAGCGCTATTTCGCCTCCCGCGATCGCTCCGACCGGGTCAAGCAGCGGGCAGGCGATCTGCTTCGCCTGATCCATAACGCTAAATCCCGTCTGGAAAAGAAGACGGACGCCCAGCGCGCCGAGCTGACCGAGGCGGCAAAGAAGGACGAATACAAGCGCATGGGCGATCTGATCACCGGGGAGATCTATCTGCTCTCCCGGGGCATGGATCACGCTATGCTGACCGATTACGCCGAGGAAGGCTGCCCGAAGGTACAGGTCGAGCTGGATCCCCGCCTGACCCCTGCCGCCAACGCCCAGCGCTACTATAAACGCTACAGCAAGGCAAAGAACGCCGAGACAATCCTCGCCGGACAGATTGCCGAATCGGAGGCCGAGCTTACCTATCTGGACAGCGTACTGGACATCCTCAGCCGCGCGTCCGGTCAGAGCGAGCTGGACGAGATCCGCGCCGAGCTTTCGGATGCCGGATACGGCGCCAGAATGAAGAAGAACGGCGGCGGTGCCAAGAAAACGCCGTCCAAACCGATTGCTTATAGAACCTCCGGCGGTTATCGGGTGCTCTGCGGCAAGAATAATCTGCAAAACGAGCAGATTTCCTTCAAGCTGGCAGGGAAGAGCGACTGGTGGTTTCATGTAAAGGGCGCGCCGGGCTCCCATGTGGTACTGTACGCCAAGGGGGAGGAGCCGTCCGAGCGCGACTTCACCGAAGCAGCCATGATCGCTGCCTACCATTCCTCGCTGGCGACCGCCAAGAATATCGCCGTGGATTATACCCGGATTCAGAATCTGCGCAAGCCCGCCGGCGCAAAGCCGGGATTCGTCATCTACCACACCAACTACAGCGCATACGTCACACCCGATTCGACCCTTTGCGAGTCCCTGAGGGATAACGAAAACGCTTAACAACTTGAAATCGTACCTATCAGGAGGTGTTTTCGCATGAAAAATACAGAAAAAATGAAAAATACCAAGAAAACCAGAATTATCCTAATCTGTGTTTGCAGCGTACTTGCCGCCGCGCTGTTGATCGTCGGCGGGATTTTCGGAATTCCCGCCGCGATAAAATCCCATAGAGCCTATGTTGCCCATCATGTAGATCCGCTGACCGAAAAGGATCTGGAATCCATCGATTTCCAACGGGCGAGAAAGCTGATGATCGTCGCGCACCCCGACGACGATATGCTCTGGGGCGGCGCGCACCTTCTGGAGGGCGGCTATCTCGTGGTCTGCATCACAAACGGCAGAAACGAGACCCGCAGTCAGGAATTCCGCAGGGTTACAGAGGCGTCCGGCAATCAGGGGCTGATCCTCGAATACCCCGATAAGGTCAACGGCAAGCGGGACGAATGGAAAGAGGTGTGGGACGCTATCTCCGCCGATCTTACCCTTCTGCTGAACGCCAACGATTGGGAGCTGATCGTGACCCATAACGAAAAGGGCGAGTACGGACATCAGCACCACAAAATGACGCATCAGCTGGTGGTTGATAGTTATAAATCGGAAAACAGCGGCGCGGCACTCTACTTTTTCGCGGTCTACCATAAAGCGGTGACTGTCGAGAAATACGAATCGGGCGAGGAAGAGTTCCCGCCGGATATGCCGGAAAGACTGTCCGACGAAATCATCGAGCAAAAGAGGAAAATCCTGAAGCTGTATAAGTCTCAGGAGAAAACGCTGGACAGATTCCAACATATGGTGCCCTACGAAAACTGGATTCCCTACGAGGAATAATACATCCGCCGCCCCTGATCTCTATTCAATCGAAAGGAAAGACGAATGACCGAAAAACGTCTGAATCGCAAGGATTTTTATCTGATCATTACGGTATGCCTCTTCTGCCTTGCTGTGGCGGCGATGATCACGCATGGAGAGTACCTGTACGGCTCCCAAACCGACTGGGAATCCCAGCACGCCGTCCTTCCCGAGTATTTTCGGAACCTCTTCTATGAGACGGGCGAGCTTTTTCCCTCATTGGCACCCGCTGTGGGCGCGGGGGAAAACATCTACTTTTTCTCCTATTACGGACTGCTTTCGCCGGTGATCCTGTTGTCCTACCTGTTCCCCTTCGTAAGCATGACAGCATACCTGATGGCGGCCGCGCTGATTTCGGTTCTGTTGTCGGTGACTTTGTTCTATCTGTGGGCAAGGAAGCGGTTTGACCGTACCATCACCTTCGTTCTCGATCTGATGCTCGCCTTCTCCGGGTCGCTGCTTTTTCACAGCCATCGGCATATTATGTTCGTGATCTACATGCCCCTTTTGATCGCGGCACTCCATTTCACCGACCGCTACTTCGAAAAAAGCCGACTGTGCGGACTGGCAGTCTGTACGGCGCTGATCATCTTCACCAGCTATTTCTTCAGCGTGACATCAATTCTCGTTATTACACTCTACGCGATCTTCTGCTTTGCTGAGCGGCGAGAGGCGGAAGAGCGCGGAAAGCTGTTTCCCGATCTGTTAAAAAGCGGCGGATTTTTCGCCGGACTGATCGTCGTCGGGATCCTGCTTGCGGGCGTTCTGCTGCTGCCCACCGCCCGGGCACTGCTGATCGGCAGGGATACCGGGAACGTCGGAATCGGCTGGCGGGAGCTTCTGCCTACTGTCGATCTTGAGGATGTGACCTTCGGAACCTATTCGTTAGGACTGTCCTCGTTTTGTATTTTTGCAATCTTCGATCAGCTCCTGCACCGGCGATTCGCGGGGCGTTTTCTGGCGGCTGTTTTCGTCGCGATCCTGCTTTTCCCGGTTATCATCTACCTTCTCAACGGAGGGCAGTATCTGGACGGTAAGGTGATGATCCCCTTCCTGCCGCTGGCGTTGATCCTCTGCGGCAACAGCTTAAAGCGGATCTTTGAGGGAAAGCTCCGGCTGCGGTTCGTCCTGCCGGTGTTCGTCTGTATCTCGGCACTGGGACTGCTTGTCGACGACTCGTCCATCCATCGGAAGACCTACATGGTCGATTTCGCGCTGGTGATCCTGTTCGTGATCCTGTGTTCGCTGAAAAACAAAAAGATTTCGGGAAAAATCGTCCTTCCGCTGATCCTGATCATACCGCTCGGTGCCTGCATCACCGTCAACT
>CAYOON010000105.1:0-6740 GCA_964405595.1 uncultured Lachnospiraceae bacterium
TCGGTTTTCTCGGGTACGCGGTAGAAATTGTAGCCGGGAATTGCCGCGGGAATGTAGAGCGGGATGATCGTGTCCGACGGCTTGCCGAAGGCCAGCGTGTACCCTTCCGGTACCTCGATGTTCAGCCCGCCGAACTTCAGCCAGCCGCTGTCGCCGTCAAAATCGACGGTCAGCGTATGGGTGGACAGGGTTTCGATCACATTCGGAAAGCTGTATTTGACCACCGATACCGTGAATTTATTCCCCTTCTTGCATCCGGCGATCGGAAGTTCAATGTTCGTGACCACCGATCCCGACAGATTGGGGGCGTTCTTGAGAATATAGGGCGCACCGCCCATGTGCCAGGCATTGTATTGGCTGCTTTCGACGGGATAGAGCTTCGCCAGATTATTGGACAGCAGATTCACCGAACCCTCGGGAACCTCTACATCGGGCAGTGCGGGGGCAGGCTTACCGTCCTCGGGGAACTCGGGCTCGCAGACCCAGCTTCCCGCCATTCAGGCAGGGATCATCTCGGCAAGTCCCTCGGCCATCAGAGAGTAACCCTTGTCGTCGGGATGGAGGGCATCCGGGAAGCGAACCTTACCCAGCTTCGTCGCGGTATATTCGTGCATATTGTAGAAGGAGGTATTGTACCCGGCGTCGGTGAGCAGGGATACCAGTCCCGCTTGCAGATAGCGCACTCTGGGACTGCCGGACATCTCACTTCCGTAGTAGACGGGGCAGTTCATGATCACAAGCTTCATATCGGAGTTGGATTTGGTCAGCATCTGTGCAAGCTCAAGCGCGCAGCGGTTGTAGGATGCGTCGTCCGCGCTTGTCCAGGAGCGATCCTGATTGGAATCGTTGGTTCCCAGCATGATCAGCGTCATATCGAACTTTGCGGCGTTGCGCTTTGCCGCGTTGTACTGGGGGGTTCCCTTATAAACACCGGGCAGATCGTCCCGCATGGTTTTGCCGCAGTTTCCGTAGTTGAGGACAAGATAATCCTGCCACAGAAGCCGCTGGAGTACGGCGGGGTAGGCGTTCAGACTCCATTCAGTGGAGCCGTGACCCTCAGTGATGCTGTCGCCGATGCAGGCAACCGTCGTGATCTCCTGGCTGCCTTTCAGCAGGAAGGAGACGTCGAGATCCACGCTGTCCGACTGTCCGGCGTGCTCTGTGATGTATGTTTTCACATAATCCCATGCGTGATAGGTGGAAGAATAGCAGTAGGAGGTTTTGAGATTTCCGGTCAGGCTCGTGGCGTTGTATCCGCCGCCGACGACCAGTTTTGTGCCGTCCACCTTGCAGGTGTAATCGTAGACACTCATCTTGGTAAACAGCGAGCTTTCTTCGCGGTTGGTGGGACCTACCAGAATTTCGTGATCGGTAGTGTCGGTTTTGGTATCCCGGGCGGTTTGCAGCGTGACACCGGTCTGGGCGGTGATTTCCCCGGCGATATGCTCGGCAATCAGCTTGTAGAAATCATACTCGGTGTAGAGATTCCGGATGGATTTGCCGTAGGGATGGTCGGCGTAGACGATGGTATACTGCTCCAGCGGCACGCCCGCAATCGTAAGGTTCACGGGTCCGGCGGGAGCCGTGGGCGTTGTGGGGGTTGTGGGTGTCGTAGGATCGGGCGATTTGTCGGTGGACACTGTCGATCCGGGATCGGACGTGCCTGTCGTCGATCCCTGCGTTTCGGCGGTATTGGAGCCGGAGCAGGCGATCATCGATAGTGACAGGATTCCGGCAAGGCATCCCGCAAGCAGTTTTCTGAATGTTTTCATGGATAGTCACTCCTTTTCATGTCGAATGTCCACATTATATCATCTTTTGTCGCTGTTGTCAAGTGAATTTGTGAAAAATGACGGTTTTTCTCAAAAAACTTTGGTCTTTCTCCGATTTACTTGACAAAAGGGTATGTCGGCGGTATAATGCGGTATGCGATATAATGTAAAAATCGGAAGGAGGGATCGGATATGCAGAAAAAAATACTGGACGGAACCACGCTGAAAATCTACGCGCTGATCGCCATGACGCTGGATCACATCGGACTGATCCTTCTGCACGATTATCTCCCCTTCCGCATCATCGGCAGGACGGCTTTCCCGATCTTCGCCTACATGATCGCCGAGGGCTGCCGCTATACAAGGCATAGAGCGCGCTATTTTTTCAGCATCTTTTCGATCGGCGCGGTCAGTCAGATTATCCTATTCGCAGTACGCGGCAGTCTCCATCAGAATGTCCTGCTTACCTTCTCGCTGTCCGTCCTGCTGATCTACGCGCTGTTTTTTGCAGAGAATAAGAAGACCCCGGCGTCTTTTCTGCCCCTTGCCGGGTTGCTGATTCTGGTGATCCTGCTCTGCTTCTTTGTTCCGCGGATGCTTCCGGGCACCGACTACGGCTTCGACTATCGCTTCTGGGGGATCCTGCTGCCCCTGTTCATCTCGCTGTCGGAGGATCGGCGGATCCGGCTGCTGCTGTGCGCCGGGGGACTGTTGGCCGTCTGCCTGTATATCGGCGACATCCAGTGGTGGTCGATGCTCGCCCTGATCCCGCTGGCACTTTACGACGGCAGGCGGGGGAAATATCGGCTCAAAGGGCTGTTCTATCTCTACTATCCCCTCCATCTGGCGGCAATCTACGGGATTGCCATGCTGATATACTGAATTTGGAAGGCCATATACTGCCTTCCAAACTTTTTTCGCATATTTTTCGCTTTTCCAGCGTAGAGTGAAACGAAAAGATACGCTGAATTACGAAAAGGGATGGTTTCATGAGAAAAAGAGGCAGTTGGAAGACCTATCTGTTCTTTATTCTGCTGTGCGAAGGGGTCGGGATCCTCTCAGGACTGCTGTCAAGGCAGGGGATCGCCGCCTTTGAGAGCGTCGAGAAGTCGGCGCTGACGCCGCCCGCTATCGTGTTTCCGATTGTATGGACGATCCTGTACGCCCTCATGGGGATCGGCGCGGCGAGGGTCTGGCTGACCGGCAGATCGGATGATCGCACCACTGCTATGGGCTTCTTCACATTCCAGCTGATTGTCAACTTCTTCTGGAGCCTGTTCTTCTTTAATCGGATGGCGTATGCCTTCTCCTTCTACTGGCTGATTCTGCTCTGGGTGCTGATCGTCTGCATGATCCTTTCCTACCGCCGACTGGATCGCGCGGCGGCACTGCTCCAGTTCCCCTATCTGCTGTGGGTGACCTTCGCGGGCTATCTGAACTATGCCGTATGGCAGTTGAATCCGTAGGGAAGGCTTCCATAAGATTCCCGAAAAGCGTACCGTTATCGGTTACTGCCGACAGCGGTGCGCTTTCTCTTTATTCCAATATGTTGCTGGTGATCATATCCACGCCCATTGCGGCAAGCTCGGCGGCTCTGGCGGGATCGTCCACCGTCCAGCAGTTGACCGTGATCCCGGCGGCGTGCAGGGCGTCAACTGTATCCTGATTCAGCCGATCCTCTCTTATGTCCAGATCCAGCCGGTACTGCTTCAAAAGCCGGATCATCGACGCATCCACGGGCTTATCGGTCAGATACTGGGCGCTCACCTCCGGGTAGAGCTCCAGCAGATTCAGCAGGTTTGCCAGATCAAAGGAGATGAATATCGTATTCTCCAACTGCCCGGCCGATTTCGCGATTTCGACAAGCTCGGTCAGCTCCCGCCCGGTGAAGCTGCTTTTCAGCTCAAAGACCGAAACCTTCCCGTAACGGCGGCAGACCGAGAAATATTCCTCCGGCGTGGGCAGGATCAGATCGCCCCGCGGATTTCCGGACAGATCGGTGAGTTTCAGTGCCCGAAGATCGGCAAGACTGCTTTCCTCCACCGGGAGATTTCGATCCGCCACCCGCTTGGTGGTTCCGTCGTGGATCAGGATGTACTTCCCGTCGATGGTTCTGTGGACGTCGGTTTCAATCCCGAAGTAGCTGCGGTTTCCGGCGGCGATGAAGGCGGCGAGGGTGTTCTCTCGCTCGATCCCGGACAACCCTCGGTGGGCGATTATGCGGGCGGATCCCTTGTCAAAGGGCAGGGTCGTATTCTTTTCCATAAACGGTTCTTCCTTTCGTTCGGGGATGTTTCCCCCATTTCATAATAGCACGAACGCGCCGATCTGTCAAGAAAATTCCATTTTTTCGGAAAAATATTTCAGTTTTCTCTTGACAAAAAGGTAAAATAATGTTATAGTAAATCAAGGTTGTCAAAATATGGGTAGCCGGAGGTGATCAAATGACGAATTGTCCGGAAATAGGCAAGATATACGACACGATATTTTTCTGCATTGAGTATTTCAATGGAGATGCCGTGAAGAGATATATTACCAACAACTATGTAGATACTGCGTTTATGACAGAATGTTATATGAAAATCAAAGAGAAAGTATCTACATTACCGCCTATTTTGGCACCTATTTTCTTTTATCGTGATCAAAAGCCTACTGCGATGACATGTTTTTTTGATCAGCAGATTGATTATAAACATGATACAATTGACACTTTTATCGAGAAGATACTCGAAAATTCGGATATTCTTTGTTCACTGGCGATTGATTCGGTTTTCCCGGATAACCAAAATTTGGATAATCGCACGGATATGCCGATAATCACGCAGGATGCCTATATTGAGGCATTGTCAGATTACGAATATTCGGATAGTTTTAAACTTCAGATCGCTCTTTTATTCGCTAACTTCAAGCGTGCGGTTCCAATATTGATTGAGCAATTGCGCAATATCTATATATTCGTTGACGAACTACATGAATTGTATTCTTACATGCTTAACAAGGTAGCAGAGCAAATCAATTCTAAAATAAATTATGAACTCTATGTACAACTGTTTAAATATGATATTCGCGATAAAAACGATGAGTGCTTTTATACTGTTTCTCTGTTGAATCAATTTATAAAGAAATTATTGATTCATGATATAAAAAACTCTTTACTTCTGGGATATAAACACGAGAAAGAGTTGCGTTTACAATATGACGGGCAGAACATCAATCTCTATAAGTTACTGCCTGCGATTGGAAATGAGATAAGATTCTCAATCATTGAAGCATTTTTGGAAAACGGCGAACTAAATTCCACTGCAATTTCTAAAATACTTGATCTTCCCCCTACAACTGCATTGCGTCATGTGGAAACTCTTTACAATTGCGGAGTACTGTATGTTTCCAGAAGAAGCGGTTTGCGGATCTTTTATCGAATAAATTATGATGTTTTAGAAGGCGTAATCGATATTTTGAATAAAAAAATACTGGAAAGTAAGGAGAAAACATATGAACAAACAGAAAATGATTAAAAAAGCAATCAATTGGGAGAAACCTACCGTTCAAACAGTTACGTTACAGCAGTTGAATTCTATGGTGACTGCTTCGGCGTGTTCCTTGTTTGCCGGCTTATGCAGGGAGAATATGAGATAATTGCTTATTTATAATCAGAAGACAGGCGGCAGAGTCCGCCTGTTTTTCGTCTGTATGAGGCTTATTAAATAGGATAGAAATGATTGCCTATTTTTTTCCAAAAAACTCTTGAAATTTGGCAAGAATTGTGCTACAATAAAAGGACGTACAAAACGGGAAGGAGATGAAGGGATGATCAAACGGAATCTGGCAAACGTCGTAACGCTGTTCCGAATGTTCGGATCGCTGGCGCTGGCGTTGGTGAAGCCCTTCGGAATCCCGTTCTACATCGTCTATACCCTCTGTGGACTCAGCGACGGTCTGGACGGTCCCATCGCCCGGAAACTCGGCACCGCCGACGAAAAGGGCGCCCTTCTGGACAGCATCGCCGACATCCTTTTCTATGCCGTGATGATCTATCGGCTGGTTCCTACCCTGCTCGGGGGGATGCTTCCCGTGGGGGTCTGGATTTGCGCATTTTGTGTGTTTGGACTGCGGCTGGCCTCCTATGCGGTGGCGGGGATCCGCTATCGCCGATTCGCCGCCCTCCATACCTACGGAAACAAGCTGACCAGCGTGTCGGTCTTCCTGCTGCCCTATCTGCTGCTGATCGGACTTTCGGAAACCCTTGCCTGCTCACTGGTCTGCGCCGTGGCAGGACTTGCCTCGCTGGAGGAGCTGCTGATCCATCTGATCCAAAAAAAGTACGATCCTTCCGTACATACGCTGATCGCCGCGTTTCGGAAGAGGGGCTGATTGTCGTACATATATGAACACCGTGTTCCGCCTGATAGGGAACACGGTGTATCTTTTATCCTGCTATACGCTGAACTCGCGCACAAGGAAGGCGATCTTCGCGATCGCCCAGATCAGCGACAGGACGGTCAGCGAAAGGGTGATCCAGGTGTGCCGATCCATGCGCTTTCCGACGATCCGCACAACCCAGGAAAAGATCGCGGCGGCGGCACAGACCGGGATCAGCCCGATCTGCAAAACAGACAGTACGAAATAGATCCCGGTGGCGATCAGCGAAGTCAGCGCCGATCCGCTGCTTTGCGACAGGGCGTACAGGATGATGTCGATCAGCGCCATTGCCGCCATGGGAACGGTGTATTTGTACAGTGTGCCCGGCCGGATGTCCCGGGCGGAACGGGATTCCTCGCCGGATTCGCCGTTATTTTGCTTTTCTTCCGTGATACTCTCCACCTTTCTTGTGAATTGAATATAGAAAAGTCTGATTATTTTGCGACAGGATGTTAATATGCAATAATCCACTAGTCCGCTTTTTCTTTTGACCTAAGAGAGGCGCAAATCATGCTTCGCATGATTCGAAAAAGCTCACAAAAAGAAAAC
>CAYOON010000106.1:0-6698 GCA_964405595.1 uncultured Lachnospiraceae bacterium
ATAAGTAGCAAGGCAGTTGCCGAACAGGGTGGTTGCGATGCCCAGATCGCCTCTGGCGATCTCCTCGGAAAGGGTCAGGAAAGCTACGTTGGACAGTCCTGCGCCGCCGAATTCCTCGGGCTGGCAGAGGCATCCGAGACCCATCTCGTCGATGGCAATGTCCAAAAGTTCGGTGGCAAATTCGTTCTTCTTCTCGTACTCGGGAGCCTTGGGAATGATCTCGTTATCCACGAATTCCCGTACCATGTCCCGGAGCTCTAAGGTTTCTTCGTCAAGAATCATGATTTTTCATCCTTTCATTCTTACAATTCACCCGGCTCGTTTGAGCGCATAATTAGGCGATTATAGTATTCTTTTGAATTATAGCATTCTTTTTGAACTTTGTCAAGGGTTTATTTCGGTTGTTCATACTTTTTTAACACACAAAAGGGACTCCCGAATGTCTATGGGAGTCCCTTTTTGCGGTTATTTACTTTTTCTCATGAAGAAGCGGTGATCCTTATACTCCACCACGAACTCCTGCGTTTCATGGAAGCCTTTTTTGATTCCGTTGCGGCTGTAATAGAAGTAGAGCATCGGATGCTGAACCGCGTATCCGCCCTCATCGAATATGTAGGCAACCGCCTTTATTACATCCTCATTGGGCGTCCGGGTGATGCTTCCGGAGTATTTCATCCTGACTCTGACCTCGGCAACCGTCTCATAGCCGTCGATAACCATGGCATCTTTAATGCACTGGGCTACCATAGCCGCGCCTATGAATCCCTGATTTCCTGCCTCGCCCATGACCAGCGCTTCCAACAGCTTCCGGTCTTCACCGGTTACGGTTACAACCCTGTAACCGTAGGTGGGGTCGGGATCGGCTATATCGTACAAACCGCCCTGCCCTTCGGAGGTGGCAGGTGCCGCAGGCGGCGCTTCCGCCGGGGTTGTATCGATCGGCTCGGTTTGGGGTGGCTCGGTTTGAGGTATCTCGGGGGTTTCTCCCTCGTTGGTCGAGGGGATCGGCAGAGTAGGCTCCACCGTAGGCTCGTCGCTGTCGTCGGTATGACCGCTTTCGTAACCGCCTACCTGAATCTCATCTGTGGTATCCGGCGCGCCGGTCGTAACGGGAGGTACAGCGGTTACCGTGGGCGGCGCGATCTGCGGTATGTCGTGCGAGCCGGTTTGCTCCGCGTTCATGACGGGCGATGTAAGCGCGGGGGCTTGCGCGTCACCGGACGGGTCTTTTTTACTCTCTGTAGTCACTGTCCCGACCGTTTCGGTTGCCGGTTCGGCAAGCGGGGCATCCGACCGCATCGTGCTGACCGTGACCGCGGCAAATTGCAGTGCCAGCAAACCGATCAGAACGAGAGCACCCGTTTTCTTTAATTTACTCATGTAAATTTCATTCCATTTCTTGATTTTTTGGGCATGACTTTAGTATTATAGCACGTTTTCCCAAAAATGTCAAGTCGAATCGGGCGGTTTCTCGTTTGTTCGTGGTTCTTGAACAAATAATTGTAAATGTTGTACAATTATTAGAATGATATTTGGTCTATTTCGACATTTCTGCAAAAATGCGGTTGACAAAAGGAAATAATTATGGTAAAATATTGGAGATGATACACGTTTATCATACTTTTTCTTTGAAAGGAACAATGATTTTCATGAAAGAAATCACGAAACGGACTCTTGCCGGGCTCCTTTGTGGCGCGATGCTCGCCTCCTTTGCGGGATGCACCGGGGATACCACTACAGACGGCACGGGTTCCGGAACGAATTCGACCTCCGAGGGCACCGTACAGACGACAACCACGCCCCCCGCTACGGAGGATCCCTCTTCCTCTACCCTCTTCACCGATGAACAACTGGCTAAATTTGCAGAGCTTGCCGTCAAATACGACGAGCGTGCCGGCGTAATCGCCGACGTCACGAAAAAGTGGTATGTTATGACCGAGAAAAACGGTGACATCAGTCTGGCGCGTTACTTTACGCCGCTTTCCAAACGCCCCTCAAGATCGGAGGTTTCCTCGGTATGGCACTATGGTGCGTTCATGTCCATGGCATCCCATCTGATCGCCATTGCCGACACCGAAGAGGAGCGCACGGATGCCGTCGCACTGTACGACAATCTCGTGAATTCTCTTGCCTATTATAAGGGAACCGCGTCGGTCATTACCTATCAGGGAACCTCCCGCGTGACCTTCTACGGCGTTGACCGTTCAAGCACCAAGAACAACGCCAATGTTGCCGGAATCGCCGCCGTTTACGATGACCAGATGTGGCTTGTCATGGATCTGATGGACGCCTACGAGTACACCGGAAACGAAGCCTACATGAAGGAAGCCGTTCGTCTTGCGGACATCTGTCTGGACGGATGGGACGTCGGCGTAGACGCAAACGGCAAGGAGTACGGCGGCATCTGCTGGGGTCCGGGATACCAGACCAAGCACACCTGCTCCAACGCGCCGCTGATCTCCCCGCTGGTTGACATCTCGATGGCGTACGCCGCAAAGGGCGACAGCGAGAAGGCGCAGTACTATCTGGAATGGGCTGACAAGATCTACACTTGGGTCAACACCCATCTGACCAACAGTCAGGGCGTCTTCGGCGACCTGCTCGGCTCCGACCGCAAGCAGGAAGGCAACAAGTACGTTACCACCTCCCAGTCCACCAGCATCGACCAGACTGCCTACACCTACAACTCGGGCACCATGCTTTCGGGTGCCGCCGCGCTCTATCTGGCGACCGGCGATACCAAGTATCTGACCCAAGCCGAAAAGCTTGCCAAGAACTGCAAACGCGCATTCTGCAACACGAGAGGCGAGGCGGACAACTATCCGCTTAACAGCCAGACCGTATGGTTCAACTTCATTCTGTTCCAAGGCTATGTGGATCTCGCCAACGCCGAGCTTGTCAGAGCTGTCGAGATCGGTGATTTGTCGAAATTCAACACCTGCCTTACCTATGTGGAATCCATGCAGAATTCCATCGACTACGCCTACGATAATCATCTGAAAGACGGATTCCTTCCCCGCGACTTCGTAAACGGTTGGGACGAGAAAAATGAGTATGACAAGAACAAGAACATCATGGATCAGGCGTCCGCCGCCGAGACCTTTGCTCTGCTCTCCATGTTCTACGAAGGACTGATCGAAGTTCAGCAGCTCCTGAACAGCGCAGTTGAGGGATGATGATACGAAAAGACCGAGGTTCGGGGCATTGCCCCGAACCTTAGTCTTTTGGTCGAAGCCCGTACGGGCTGTGACCAATCAGGGCGTTGCCCTCTCGTCCCGCTGCGCGGGACGATTCACCCACCAGAGGGACTTCTTGGAAGAAGTCCCTCTGGACTCTTCAAGAACTTTATAAAAAGACAGATATACAAGTGAATGCCGCACGGTTTTGTGCGGCATTCGAAATTTACTTCACCAGTATCATGATCACGCCCTCGGCGCCCAGTTCGCCTTCGGGGAGAGTCATCATCCCGCTGTCCAGCAGGGCTTCCGCCAGCATGGTTTGCACGGGCAAACCTGCGATCGAGCTGATAAAGCGGTACTCGCCTTTCAGATGCTCGGGCAGAATCTTATCGGTCAGCGCGATCAGATCAGCGGCAACCTTGTCGGCAACCTCGGTCAGACTGTCCGACAGATCGACCTGATTGTAGAATTCCTTTTCGTGACCGGAATCGAAGGTCAGAACCTTCGTCCAGAGTTTGTCGTCCTCCCGATAGACCCAGCCGTGTTCGATGGCTTTGGCAGCGGTTTCCCTTTCCGCTTCGGACAGGCTGTCAACCGAAATTCCATTCAACGCACGGACAGCAAGCCGGATTTCCCCGTCGTTTGCAATGTTGTGCTCGCAATGGAAATGGGGCGCAAGGAGACCGTAGCTGTACATGTTCGAAAGAAATACCTTCTTATAGCCGTCAATATCGTTCGCAGAGATTCCGTCGCAGCCGAATCCATGGGGTATATTTTCGAGAGGCGTGAAACCGTATACCGAGAAGGGCCGGCTCGGACGTTCCACCCCACTGTAATGCGCATTGATCTTATGATCCACCTCCCCTGACAGCGTGTAATACGCATCAAAAAACTGCCGCCACAGGATCAGATTAAGGGTGGGCTTCTTGTTCAGATAGGGGAAGGAAAGCAGACGTTCCCTGTTTTCCTCGAAGTAGGCGAGCGTCTTTTCCTTGATCTCGGGCATATGCTTCCGATAGACATCCTGCACCGCGCGGGTCTCATCCTGATCAAGCAGAACCACGTTGAGAGCATATTTGCCGTCGGGCATCTTGCGGAGCATACCGTAGTTGCCGTTTTCGCCCCGGATCTGGATTTCCAGTTCCTCCTCCACATAGACGGTAGGTACTCCGATCAGCTCGGACAGCTCGGACGCCGTTCTGGGCTTTTCCTTGCAGAGCCAGATCAGATGGCGGGAAAACTGACGAGGATAGCAGACGTTTCTCGGGTCATTTCCGGCAGGGTCACCGTTTCCCCAGATGTCAAAATCGATAGTCTGAAGGTTGATGGGCTTCTGATTGGTTTCCATATTCGTTACCTCTCTTTGAATGGTTTTCCGGGCGAAATACAGTCTCTGCTTGACGGCGGACACCGTTATGCTGAGTTCCCTCGCAATATCCGCAACCCGCTTCTGATCGAGATAGTACATCACAGTCACTTCCCGATAGATTCTGGACAGATAAGCGATCCGGCGCAGGATGCGTTTCAGATTCGCCTGATCCTCCTGCATGTCCAGCCAGTCGTCCAGCGGATTCTCGGCGATGTTGCTGAGATTCTCCTCGTGTCCGGTGGTGGACAGGGTGGCGTTCTGCTTTTTGCGCTTTTCGCAGAAATCGGCGTAGACATGATCCGCTACCGACCAGGAAAAGGCGAAAAAGTTTTCGATTTCCCCGCGCTTTTTGCGCTCTGATCGGATCGAGATCAGGATTTGCAGCAGGATATTCTGACAGAGATCCTGTGCATCGTGGGAGGATGCGCAGCGTTTATAGCACCAGCCGTACAGGCTGTCCAGAAAATCCCGATCGGATAGCTTTTCGAGCATTTCGTCCGTGTTCATTTGACATTCCTTTTTTCTTAATTAAGAGAAGCACCCGCGGATTTGCTCTCTTTGACCATATAGTCGGTCAGAATTGAGTTTGGTCAGCGGGTTAAAAAATATTTTTTAAATATTTTTGGAAAATATTTTATTTTTTTGAAATCATGCGATAAATGTAGGCGTTGCGCAACTTTCCGATGCGCTCCGCTGCCCCGGCGGCGTTCAATATGCCCAGCAGCGTGGACGCCTGTCCTTTCGGGATCTTCGCCGCTTTCGCAAAATCGGCGGAGGTGAACTCCTCGGGCAACCCTGTGGGGATGAAAGCGGAAAATCCGTCCGATACGCCTGTGGTGACGCGGTCGATCAGCGAGATCGGGATCCGCTCGTACCGGGTGGAACCCTTTTTCCGATCCTTGCTCCATCCGTTCAGCGTCCGGTACTCCTGCACCTCCAGAAGTAGCAGCGTCAGATCCAGATTCGGATGCCCGATCAGCGGCTTGATCTTGTACAGCTCGAGGATCATGTCGTAAACCGTCCCCCGTTTCGGCGATTTTCTGCGATCGGTGACCGTCCCCGCCTCGGGATCCATCCAGCAGAGCCACTTCACCGCCGGAATCGGGCAGACCACGTTCACAACGTACCCCTGTTCGAAATAATATTTCAGCTTTCCCCGCAGGCGGTCGAAGGAGCGGGTCTGTATCTCGGTAATCAGCCCCTCTCGGGCAATATCTGCCACAAAGCTGCCGGTGGGGATCTCGTGATAACGGGGATCCGGCTCCATGTACAGCTTACAGACCGCGTGAAGGGTCTTTTCCCCCAGCGTTCCGATTCCGCTTTCCACCGGGTTCCCGGTCACGATGCGGGCTATGGCCTCGTGAAAATACCGCTGTTCGGTTTCCAGATCCACTTTTCCGCCCCCTTTGGCATGAATTCTCTCCCTTTTCGGGAAAATGTGCCCTTTATCTACTTCCGCAACCCGGATTCCCTAATTTTCTTCATCCGGTGCTTGTCCATCATGCGCGAGCCATTTACAATCGGTAACTTCCATATTGGTAAATACCGATTGAAACGAAGAATCCTCCGGGCTGCAAGCATAAATGCCAAACGAAACATTTTCAGCAACATTAAACAGATGACAAACGCGCATTTGTTTATAATTCACGCCGTCTGTTGAATTTTCCACGCAAAAATCATCTTCTCTGCGGCTCAGGCGAAACCACATAGATTTAACGGAAGCATCCACATCTGTCGAGGACCAATCCGAATATCCGTTATTGGTTACCACCGTGCCTAAACGCTGATATTCTTCATTTTCATACTCTATTGAAGCCTTCAGCCAATTTTCGCTGTCCAGATACACCACAATACCGCATTGGTCATAACGATGTTTACTTTCAAACTCTGTCTTAACGATAAAGGAAAAATACTTTTCGTCGGTTTCAAGCTGCAATACCGGCGCATTATCATTCCGAAAATGATAATACGTTCTTTGCCATAAATCGGTATGGGGCTGTGTAGTGATTTCAATCCTGTTTTCCGTGATTGTATAATCCTTTGGTTCCCTTATCCATTTCAGATCATTTGCGTTCCATTTCAAATTCATAGCCGATCTCCTTATTCAGTACGCATCTTTGACATATCGCGCTGTGCCATTACCAGTCCGT
>CAYOON010000107.1:0-6639 GCA_964405595.1 uncultured Lachnospiraceae bacterium
CGGCAGTTTGAACAGGCGCTTGCGGCGGACGTTCTGGCGTTGAACTCCGTGAAGCCGCCGGAGGCGGAGCCGGGTTCTGATGAACAGACTGTACGGGATTCCGGGCTTCGGGCGTTGCTGCATCCCGGTTATTCTTCAGGGCGATCATTTTCTGAATCAGGATCTTCGGCTGCTCGTCCTCTTTATGGGTAACCTCACCGTAAATCGCAACCGCGCGGTCGCGGGTCAGCAAATCGGCAGATGTCAGGCAGATTTTCGGGAAAGCGATAGCTTCAATCTCGCCGCTCTGATCCTCGATCGTGACAAACGCCATATTATCGCCGTTTTTGGTGGATTTTTTGGAGATTTTCGTTATCACGCCTACGATAGTCAGCGACTGTCTCTCCCGTATATTGCCGTAATCCTCGGAATCCTCGTCAAATGCCGAGATTATATCGCTGATTGGGGTCTTTTTGATGGAATCGGCGTGGGTTGTATAATCGTCCAACAGGCTGCCCGACAGATAGACGCCGATGTTGGTCTTTTCGTGGGTCAGCTTCTGTCTGGCGGTTAGATCGGGAGCGTCGGGATAGGGAAAATCCTCGGAATCGTCAGACTGACCCATCGAAGCGCCGAAAAGATCGGTCTGCCCGTCGGCGGATCGGCGGAAACGATCGGTTTCGGAGGCGAAGATGGTCTCATAGCAGAGGAACAGCTTGCCCCGATGGACGCCGAGACTGTCAAACGCCCCCACGCTGATCAGTGCGGCAAGCTGCATCTTAGACAGTTCGATAGGGATCATTCTGCGGCAGAAGTTCACAAAGGAGGTGAATTTGCCTTTCTTCCGCTCTTCCATAACCCTTTGGACGAAGCCGTCGCCCACCGAGCGGATACCGGTCAGCCCGTAACGGATATTGCCGCCGGACACGGTGAAGCCGTTCCCGCTCTCATTGATGTCGGGTGGGAGGATTCTGATACCCAGTCTGTTACACTCGCTGACGTACAGGGCGGTTTTGTTGGTATCGCCGATTACCGAGGTCAGGAGTGCCGCGAAGAAGGGCGCGGGATAGTGTGTTTTCAGATAGGCGGTTCGGTAGCAGACCACCGAATAGGCAGCGGCGTGGCTCTTGTTGAAGGCGTATTTCGCGAAATCCGCCATCTCCTCGA
The DNA here is from genome assembly GCA_964405595.1 of uncultured Lachnospiraceae bacterium. Classification (GTDB taxonomy): domain Bacteria; phylum Bacillota; class Clostridia; order Oscillospirales; family CAG-272; genus CAKSQF01. Next base: position 1,147 of record CAYOON010000107.1, read on the forward strand.
ACAGCTCGTTTGCATCCTCTTCCGGGATGAAATTTTTCTTTGCTCCCGCGAGAAAGGCGGATCGCTCCTGCTCCAGAAGGTCGCCCTTCTTCTTGGACATGGCCTTTCGGATAATATCGGCTCGTCCGTAGGAAAATCCCGCAACCTTCCGGCAGATCTGCATGACCTGCTCCTGATAGATGATACATCCGCAGGTGGGATCGAGAATCTCGGCAAGAACCAGAATTTTATAGGAGAGCTTGGACGGATTCTGCCTATTTTCCAGATATTTCGGGATCGAATCCATCGGTCCCGGACGGTAGAGGGCAATGGAGATCATGATGTCCTCCAGCCTTGCGGGACGCATATTCACCAGAAGTCGGCGCATCCCTGCCGATTCAAGCTGGAAAAGTCCGTCTGTTCTTCCGGAGGAAAGCATCGCGTAGGTTTCGGAATCCTCTGTAGATACGTCGGAGACCGAGAAATCCGGCTCGCTCTTCCGGATTTCCCGCTCGGCATCCGCTATGATCGTCAGATAGCGAAGAGCGAGAAAATCGAATTTCAGCAGACCCAGAGATGCGATGGTATCCATGTCAAACTGGGTTACCGGCGTATCCCCGTTTGTGGACAGCGGAACATAGGAATAGATCGGCTCGTGGGTGATGACCACTCCGGCGGCGTGGGTAGAGGCATGACGGGGCATTCCCTCTAAGCTGCTGGCAAGCTCCATCAGCTTGCGCACGTCCTCCCGCTCCTCGCACAGCTTTTTCAACTCGGAATCTTTCATCGCGTCCGCCAGCGTAACGCCGAGTCTGGACGGAATCAGCTTTGCCACCGTATCCACATCGGAATAGGGCATCCCCAGCGCCCGTCCGACATCGCGGACTGCGGCGCGTGCCGCCATGGTTCCGAAGGTGGTGATCTGGGATACATGATCGGCACCGTATTTCTCCGTGACGTATTCGATAACCTCTTCCCTGCGGTTGTAGCAGAAATCGGTATCGAAATCGGGCATGGAAACGCGCTCCGGATTGAGGAAACGCTCGAAAAGCAGATCGTATTTGATGGAGTCGATCTCGGTAATGCCGATCAGATAGGCGATCAGCGATCCCGCGCCCGATCCTCTGCCGGGGCCTACTGGGATTCCCTGCTCCTTGGCGTGGCGGATGAAATCCCACACGATCAGGAAATACTGCTCGTATCCCATTTTGCCGATGATCAGCAGCTCGTAGATCATCCGGGATTTATAGACGTCGTAGTCCTTTTCCTCGGTGAATGTTATGATTCCGTCGGCGATCTTTTTCTCCAGACCCTCTTTTGCAAGTTTTTGCAGGTAGGTCTTGGGCGTCATACCGTCGGGACATTCGAAAGCAGGGAGGATGGTTTTCCCGAAGGAAAAGTCGAAATTGCACCGATCGGCGATTTTGACGGTGTTGGTAAGGGCATCCTTGTATTTTCCGAGGATAAATGCCATTTCATCCCCGGATTTGAGATAGAATTCGTCTGTTTCGAAGCCGAAGGGCTTCCCTTCGGTGATTTGGTTGCCGGTCTGGATGCAGAGCAGGACAGACTGCATATAGCTGTCTGACTTTCGCAGATAGTGGGCATCGTTAGTAGCAACCATGGGATAGCCGTACTTTTCGGATAGCGCGGCGAGGGCTTCATTGACTGCCTTCTGCTCCTCAATTCTGTGATCTTGCAGTTCCAGATAGAAGTGATCCTCGCCGAAAATTCCGTAGAGCGTTTTGGCGAAATTCTCGGTTTCGGCGGTGTCGCCTATGACGATGGAGCGGGCAATCCGTCCGGCGAGACAGCCAGACAGGCAGATCAGCCCCTCGCTGTGGGCACGCAGCAGCTCCAGATCCACCCGGGGCTTGACGTAGAAGCCCTCCGTGAAGGATTTGGAGACCATATAGAGCAGATTCTTGTAGCCGATCTCATTTTCCGCGAGCAGAACAAGATGGGTGTTGAAATAGGGAGCGGTGCGGGTATGATTCCGGCAGTCGCCCTCGGCGAGGTAGACCTCACAGCCGATGATCGGCTTGATCCCCTCCGCTTTGCACGCCTTGTAGAAGTCCACTACGCCGTACATAACGCCGTGATCGGTAATAGCGACAGCGGTTTGACCGAGTTCCTTGGCGATTTTGGGGATTTCCTTTATTTTGCAGGCACCGTCCAGAAGACTGTACTCGCTATGCAGATGCAGATGAACGAAATCTTCCATGCTTTTGCTCCCGTCTTCTTCATTACATTCGAGTTTCTGTCGGTTTCGACGGTTACGGCGAAATGAACGGCGTAAGCCGTTCAAGACAAAAACTCGTCACAATAAAGAAGCCGAAGGTTTCTTTATTGTTTCCCTTCCTTTTCATAAAATTCCTGTATTTTTGCGAGTCTATGGCTGACTCCCGACTTGGTGATCGGCGGATCGTGCAGTGCCGCAAGCTCGCTCATAGACACCTCGGGATTGTTCAGCCGCAAAACCGCAGTTTCCCGTAAACTTTGCGGCAGCTTCCCCAGCAGTCCTGCATCCGAAAGGAACCGAATTGCCCGGATCTGCTGGGTGGCGGCACCCGTGGATTTGAAAATATTCGCCGTATCACAGTTGTTCCGGCGATTCTCATTGTTGCGGATGTCCCGCATGATCTTGCACTCCATGATGGTCAGCGCGGCCTGCGGCGCGCCGATCAGGGTCAGAAAGTCCTCGATGATCTCGCTTTCCTTCATGTAGACCGCCAATACCCCCCGACGCTTGGTTACCCTCGCCGGGATGCCCATATCCTCCAGAAACGCGCAGAGATCGGCGCATCGCTTCGGATTGGATACCGCGAATTCGAGATGGTAACCCCGTTCGGGATTGGTGATGGTTCCGACGGCCAGAAAAAGCCCGCGAAGAAAGTGCTTGCGGCAGTTTTCGCAGGTGAACAGTTCGCTCTCTGCAAGCGGATCGCCGGCGATGAAGGTTTGGCAAATATCATCCAGTTCCCTTCCGTCGGGCGGAAGAAAGCGGTAACTGTGCGTGGGAACGCGGCTCCGGGTCAGCTTCTCGCTTTCCTCAATGACCGCATCCATGCGGAACAGTCCCCGGTAGAGCGCGGCGAAATGTGCCGAGATTTTATCCAGATCAATGGAAAACTTCAACTTCTTGTCCGCAAAGTCGGACTGCGCGTAGAGGAGTCCGAACAGCTCGGATTTCCGGCAGCACGCCGACTTGATCGGGATTGTACAAAGGCTGCTCTTGGTTTCAAGGGCAAATGACACGATGACGCCTCCTTTTAATTGCTTTGTGATTATTTCGTAATATCCCGATGATTGACCACCGGGCAGATTTTGAGTTCATTCCGGAAATGCTCCGCCAACGCCTCCGCGATTGCCACCGAACGGTGCTTGCCGCCGGTGCAGCCGATTCCGATAGTCAGCATAGACTTCCCCTCCCGCTTATAAAGGGGAACGAGGTAGTCAATCATATCCCAGAGCTTTTGCAGGAAATCGGTAGTCTCCCGGAAGGAAAAAACATAGTCGGTGACGCACCGTTCCAGCCCGGTATGGTATTGCAGTTCGGGGATGTAGTAGGGATTCGGAAAGCAGCGGACGTCGAACATGAGATCGAGATCGTGTGGCGTACCGTATTTATATCCGAAAGACGAGATACTGACCAGAAAATCCTCGTTGTCCCGGGCGTTCAGCAGATCGCCGAGCTGATTTTTCAGTTCAGGCGGACGCAGATTGGAGGTATCAATAACAAAATCGGCGAAATCCTTGATTCCGGTCAGCATTTCACGCTCGAAAATCAGTGCCTTTTCAAGAGTGATTTCCCGTGTGCGCACCAGCGGATGCACATGGCGGGTTTCCTTGTATCGCTTGATGAGAACCTCGTCGGAAGCGTCCAGATAGAGGATCCGGCATTTATGCTCAGGCGACTGTTTGCGCAGCTGGCGCACTACATCGAGCAGACGATCAGGATCATCCCAGCTGCGCACGTCCAGCGTGAAGGAAACCATCTGATTCCGGTCGGGGTTTTTGTTGTAGATTTCGAAAAAGCTCTCGATCAGCGATACAGGCATATTGTCCACGCAGAAATAGCCCATATCCTCCAGATGGCTCTCCGCCGTATTCTTGCCGGCACCCGACATTCCGCTTACGATTAGTATGTCCATAGTTTTCAGGTTCCTTCCGATGCTGTTCTTTATCTAGTCACTTTCTGATTCAGAAATAATCCGAACCTCGCATTCCAGTTCAATTCTGTTTTTCTCGTAGATGATAGTCCGAATCCGTTCGATCAATTCCATCACGTCCGACGCGGTTGCCGAACCCTTGTTGATCACGAATCCGGCATGCTTTTCCGATACCGCCGCGCCGCCGACCGAATAACCCTTGAGTCCTGCATCCTCGATCAGCTTTCCGGTGAAGTAGCCCGGATAGCGTTTGAAGGTCGAGCCTGCGCTGGGGTAGTCCAGCGGCTGCTTCTCCCGTCTGCGGCTCATGAAATCCTGCATCCGGGCACGGATCGCATTCGGATCATCGGGAGTCAGCTCGAAATCGGCAGATAGGACGATCTTATCCCCGCTTTGGTAGCAGGAGGTGCGGTAGCCGAATTCATGGGCATCGGCAGATAAGGTGACGATCTCCCCGTCCGCTGTCAGACAGCGGCTCCCGGTGAGGACATCCCCCACTTCCCCGCCGTAGGCTCCGGCGTTCATGTAGACAGCGCCGCCGATGCTTCCGGGGATTCCGTAGGCGAATTCCAGCCCAGACAGTCCGGCTTTGGCGGCCGCAGACGCAAGAGCGGTCAGCGATACGCCGCAGTCGGCGTGAACGGTGGTTCCCTCAATTGAATATCCGAAGAGACGGGTGGTGCGGATCACCGCGCCCCGATAGCCCGCATCAGCGAAAAGCAGGTTGGAGCCGTTCCCGAGGATAAGATACCGCACTCCGGATTCCTTTGCAGTGCGGATTACCTCCGATAATTCGGAATACGTAGTCGGTTCAATGAGGAAATCCGCTTTACCGCCGATTCGAAAGGTGGTCAGATCGGCGAGCGGAGCATTCTCCCGGAGAACGATGTCGCCGGTCTCCGAGAGTTTTTGTAAAGCAGCGCGAAAATCAGATAAATCGGTCAAAATGTGACCCTCCGTTATCCGAGGACAAAGCGGTGATAGACCTTTTTGCCCTTCTTGATGATTACGTCTTTACCTTCAAAGTATGCGGCGTCTACCGTTTTGGTTAGATCGGTGATCTTCTCATCGCACAGGGTGATTCCGCCCTGCTGGATCAGCCGTCTTGCCTCGCCCTTGGATGCGGCAAGTCCTGCCGCTACCAGCATATCAATGACAAGGATTCCGTCTACGACCTGCTCGGCGGTCAGGGTTGTGGTAGGCATATCCTCGGACACGCCGCCACCTGCAAAGACCTTTCTGGCGGTCTCCAGTACCTTATTTGCTTCCTCTTCGCCGTGTACCAGTTTGGTCAGTTCGTAGGCGAGGATCTCCTTTGCCTTATTGAGCTGTTCGCCCTCCC
>CAYOON010000108.1:0-6627 GCA_964405595.1 uncultured Lachnospiraceae bacterium
TATGAGACCGCGTACATCGGAAAGTGGCATATGTACGCAAATGAATGGGGCAATCACTATGATCCCAAAAACTCCTACATACCCGAGGGTCCAGACCGTTTGGGATTCGACGGATTCTTCGCCGGATATAACTTCCACCACGAGAACTACGGGGAGTGTTCCTATTACCATCTGAACAGTCCCGAGAAGATCGCCTACGACGGTTTCGAGCCCGACTGTCAGACTGATATGGCGATTGAGCAGATGAAGCGGCTGAAGGACGGCGATAACCCCTTTGCGCTCTTCGTCTCCATCGGTATCCCCCACGATCCGTGGGATGAGTGGAACTGCGATCCTGAGGCGTATGCCCGATTCAAGGACACCGAGTTCACCCTGCCGGAGAACTATCTGCCCGAGAACGATCCCCATGCCGACGGCTGGGCAAGGCTGTCCCCCGAGGAGAGGAAGGCACTTCCCTACTGGATGAAGGGCTATTACTCCATGGCAGCGAAGGTAGACGATAACGTCGGGCGGATGGTGAAAGCTATCGACGAACTGGGGCTTGCCGACGATACCATCTTCGTGTTCACCTCTGATCACGGCGAGCTGTTCGGAGCCCACGGCAGACGCGCCAAGAACATCTTCTACGAGGAGTCCTGCCGGGTACCCTTCCTGATGCGCTGGGGCGATAAGATTCCCTACGGTGTCAACGACATCTGTCTGAATACTGTCGATCTGATGCCCACCCTGCTGTCCATGATGGGGATGCAGAGCGATATTCCCGCCGAAGTGGAAGGTAAGGACTATTCCGACTCCATTCTCGGCAGCGCGAATGCAGTTCGCCCCGCCGGAGCACTGATGATGGGAACCGGTGCCACCGCCACATGGGAGGACGGTCACGAATGGCGGGCATGGCGCACCGAGCAATATACATACGCCGTCTATCTGGCGGATGGAGAGGAGCTGCTGTTCGATAACATAGCGGATCCTTTGCAGATGCACAATCTGGCGTCCGATCCCGCCTTCGCGGAGGTCAAGGCGCAGATGAAGTTCGCTATGTGGTCGGAGATGATCCGGGTTGGCGACAAATTCCACCCCTCTAGCTACTACCGCGACAACTGGTGCGTGAATCGGATTATTCAGAAAACGAAAGCGGATTAAAAAACCGGCATAGTGATAAGCTGCTGACTTATCGCTATGCCGGATGTGTTTATCAGGTAAGTATGTATAAAACAGGCTGGTCGTAACCCTCGAGGTTCTCATTAAGTATAAACTCACCGTCCCGAAGCTGGTGATAATGCGCTGTTATTCCGGCATATTCGCCTAAATCAGCCGAGATAATAACGCAAAAATGTTTGCCCGGAAATTTTCCTATGAGACCGTCCGTCAGGTATTTCCATAACAGGACTACCGCATTGCCCAAATCCTCGCGTTTTTGTACAGGAATATAGGTTTCGTTGCAAGAGTGTTCAAATCCCGTCAGATCCTGATACTTTTCAATAATGGATTGTATTCCGATGCCGGCGTCAGTGGCGTTTTTCTTCTGTAGAATAAATTCTCCGTAATCTTCGGTATCCATTAAATCTGCTGATACGGTTTTGACAATTTCTCGGTTTAAATCGCTATTCTTTTTTTTGAGATTAGCATCTTCAATCAGCATATTCATGGAATCGTTGCATTTACAATCGTTAGTGTTCATAATCAAACTCACTAAAATATTTCTCCCGTATATCCCGTGAATGGAAATACATGATTGTGCGAACAGTCATGCCGGTATGGCAAGGGTTCAGAATAAGCTTAACTGCTCCCCTTGCTCCGGGAAGCGGTTCAGATAATCGAAAATTTCCCCCACATCGTGCATCACGCCACGAGCGGCGCATTCAGAGTGGAATATTTTCATCAACACGGCATTGTTGTCGCTGGTACACTCATAGGAATAGCCGAATTTGCGAATGTACCGCTGTTTCATCCCCGGGAAATAGCGGTCGAGGGCGGTATAGAAGTACTCCCGGTCGCCGTCGCGTAAGGTCGTGCCGATCCCGAAGCAAAGCACGCCCTTCACGCCCGCTTCAAAGCAATAGTTCAGGACTCCACGGAGATTTTCCTCGGTATCGTTGATGAAGGGCAGCACGGGTGAGAACCATACTACCGTCGGAATATCATGATCACGCAGAATTTTCAGCGTTTCAAAGCGTGCTTTTGTTGTACAGACGTTCGGTTCGAGAATTTTACAGAGATTTTCATCGTAGGTGGTCAGTGTCATCTGTACCACGGCTTTAGCCTTTTTGTTGATACTGCAAAGCAGATCAAGATCGCGCAGTACCCGGTCGGATTTGGTTTGCAGCGATACACCGAATCCATATCGGTCGATGATTTCGAGACATCGGCGGGTAAGTTTCAGCTTTTCCTCGCAGTGCATATACGGATCGCACATGGCACCTGTTCCGATCATGCACCGCTTCCGTTTGCGGCGCAGGGCGTCCTCCAGCAGATCGGGCGCATTCTGCTTAACCTCAATGTCCTCAAAGTCATGCTGCACCTGATAGCATTTGCTGCGGCTATCGCAGTAGATACAGCCGTGAGTGCATCCGCGATAGATGTTCATTCCGTTTTTCCCGGATAGGATTCCTTTCGCGTCAACGAAGTGCATGGTTATGACCTTTCAAATATTCATCCCGAAGTTTTTTCAACTTCTCGATCGCATCCTTATCCCAGTCTATCTTCTTCACGATCCAATCGCACGGAAATTCCCGGCAAATTCCGCAAAACGAGACGTTATGCTCATTGCAGCAGGTACAGATTTCGCAAACACTTCTCCGGCCCTCCCATGTGCGCTCACCGCCGGCTGCAATACAGCCTTTGCAGGCTCCGCTTTTATAAAAGTCGCAATCCTCACAGCATCCGCCGCAGGGAGTGATTTTGGTGAAATCCGTAGCCATAAATGCTATACCCTCCTATACGAAATACTCTATCAAACCCGTCAAAATTCCGATAAGCGCACCAACGATTACATCTCGCGGAAAATGTACACCGCCGATTACGCGGATTACTGCCAAAAGGATGCCGAAAACCAGAAACAGCATCCCAGCAGGCAGCTGAATGTGCAAAAATGTCACAGCAATCACGAAGATCGAAAACACATGCCGACTTGGAAAGGATTTCCCTTTGCTTTCCCTTCGAATCAGCGGATCAATCTTCAAAAGCTCATATGGACGTTTGGCATTTACGATATTACGAAAGATTGATAGCAATCTAAAGGAGATTCCCGGAACAAGGATCGCTTCCCAAATCCGCTCATCTCGCCGAAAGAAAAGCACGCACAGCAGTGCCGGGTAGGAAAGGAAAGTTACTCCTGCCAACACATCGTTCAGTATATTCAGAATCAGCGCACCGTGTCGGCTTTTTCGGAACGGTGCGCTGATTTTTTCATAAGACTCTTTTGTCATGTAAGCAAACTCTCGGCGTAGCGGACGGTTTCCATGGCGTCCTTGGCGTAGCAGTCGGCACCGATCTGCTCGGCGTACTCTTTTGTCAGCACCGCGCCGCCCACCACGATCTTACAGGACGGAAGTGCCGCACGAAGCTGCCGGATCGTCTCCTCCATAGCGGGGAGGGTGGTGGTCATCAGCGCGGACAGCCCTACCAGCCGGATATTCTCACGGACGGCGGTTTCGACCACCCGTTCCGGGGGAACGTCCTTGCCGAGGTCGATCACGTCGAAGCCGTAGTTTTCGAGCAAAACCTTGACGATGTTCTTGCCGATGTCGTGGATGTCGCCCTTGACGGTGGCAAGGATCACGGTATATTTCCCTTTGGATTTGGGCATCACAGCGCGAACCTCTTCAAACGCTGCCTTCGCCGCTTCTGCCGCCATCAAAAGTTGAGGGAGATAGATCGTTTTCGCCTCGAATCCCTTTCCGACTACGTCCAGTGCGGGGATGATCTCGTCCTCAATCAGAGCCAACGGATCCACCGATTTCAGCACATCTTTCGCGATCGCGCCCGCTTGCTCCTTCATACCTTTCTCGATAGCATGGCGCAATGGGCTTTTGTCGGATGCAACGTCCCCGGACACCGCAGACGGAGCGGCAGGAACAGCGATCATCGATACAGTCGGGGCGGCGACCGAATGCTCGATATAATTCGTGAAATTGGGATCCAATCCGTTCAGGGCAAGGAAGCTGTAATAGGCGTTCATCATGTCGCGGGAATGCGGATTCATGATGGCAGCGGACAGTCCTGCCTGCATGGCAAGAGCAAAGAAGGTCGAATTGATCAGATCTCGGTTGGGAAGGCCGAATGAGATATTGGACACGCCCAAGCTGGTTTTGATTCCCCGGCTATGTAGGATGCGTATTGCCTCCAGCGTCACGCCTGCCGAGTTCGGGTCGGAGCTGACCGTCATGGCGAGGGGGTCGATAATGATCTCTTCCCTGCCGATCCCGTATTCCGCTGCGACTTGGATGATCTTTTCGGCGATCTCAACCCGTTTTTCCGCTGTTTCTGGGATACCGTCCTCGTCGAGGGTCAGTCCGATCACCACGCCGCCGTATTTCTGAACCAGCGGAAGGATGCCCGTCAGCGATTCGGCTTTACCGTTCACCGAGTTGATCAGTGGCTTGCCGTTATAGCAACGCATGGCGCGCTCCAGCACCTTCGGATCGCCCGAATCCAGCTGCAAAGGCAGATCGGTGACTGCCTGAATTCCTGTGACAGCCCGGAGCATCCATTCCGACTCATCAATCCCGGGCATACCTACATTTACATCCAGTACATCAGCACCAAGCTCCTGCTGACTGACGGCCTCTTCCAAGAGATAGTCCATAGAGCCTGATAGAAGGGCTTCTTTCATCTTTTTCTTTCCGGTAGGATTGATCCGTTCCCCGATCAGAATGGGGCGCAGATCGAATTCTACGGCGTGTGTGAAGGATGATATGACCGTCCGGCGCTTTTTTGTGAGCGGTACGGGGGGGATTTCCTGTGTATACGAAACCAGCGTTCGAATATAGTCGGGATCGGTTCCGCAGCACCCGCCGATGATCCGTGCGCCGTTTTTGACGATTTCCGCCATGGCTGTGGAAAAATCATCGGCAGAGACTGTATATACCGTTTTTCCATCGACCACATCGGGAAGTCCAGCGTTGGGCTTCACGATCAACGGCAGAGACGTTACGGCGGCGAATTCCTGCACGATGGGCAACATCTCGGCGGGACCCAGCGAACAGTTGAGACCCAGCGCATCTACATGCAGACCCTCCAGCATGGCGACCATGGCTTTGGGATCTGCGCCCGTCATCAGTTTGCCGGTAGAATCAAAGGAATTCGTCACGAAAACCGGCAGATCGCAGACCTCTTTTGCCGCCAGAACGGCGGATTTGGTTTCCAAGGAGTCGTTCATGGTCTCGATGGCGATCAGATCAACGCCCAGCGAGGCACCGATAGAGATCACCTCTTTGAAGATCGAGACAGCGTCTTCGAAATCCAGATCGCCCAGCGGGTTCAGGAGCTTTCCGATGGAACCGACGTCCAGTCCAATATATAACTCCCGCCCGAGATGGGCGGCAGATTCTTCTCTTGCCTCTTTGGCAATCCGCAGAGCTGCCTCAATCAGCTTTGCAACCGAGGGGTTGCCATTCTTTCCATCGTATTTCAGCCCATTGACGCCGAAGGTGTTGGCATAGACCACGTCCGAACCGGCGGCATAGTAGCTTTTGTGGAGTTCCTTAATGACTTCCGGGTGTGAGAGGTTCCACAGCTCGGTACACTCGCCGGGGAGCAAGCCCTTTTCCTGTAGGACAGTTCCCGTCCCGCCGTCCAAATACAGAAGTCCCTTTTGAATTCGTTCCAGTATGGTCATAAAAGCACAACCTTTCATTTGTTAGCTTGCGTTTGCAGCGGTTTCGCCGATTCGGCGAAATGGACGGCGTAAGCCGTCCAAGCTGAAAACTCGTTATTTGAAAGAAAACCGATGGGTTTTCTTTCAAATTTTCAGGTGCGATAGGCGCAGTCATATTTCGTACAGCCTACGCACTTTCCGATTTTGCAGTTCAGCGGCGTTTTTCCGATTCCGATCAGTGCGGATACCGACTTTGTGGGCACCATCATCCCGGAATCGGTCAGTGTAATTCCGATACGTTTGGACGCTTGCAAAAGATTAAAAAGTATCGGCTGCACGGAAAGGGGAAAGTCTCCGTATCCGGGGCTGAATCGGGGGCGCAGGAACTCCCCCTGCTTCTCCGCTTCCCTATCAAGCATCCCGTTAAAAGCGTCCGAGAAGGCTTCGATCGCAGCAGATCCTATGCAGTCGGCGATCAGGGCGGATGCCGCCGATCTTGCCTGACAGCGGATCAGGTATCGGTCGAATCCAACTCCGACGGTTGCCGCAAACAGGTAGACTTCTTCACATCCGGCAAGATTTTTCGCCAGATTCCGGCTTTGTACCGTTAGTCCGGGCATTCGGATCTCGCTTTCGTTAATTTGGACGGCGAATCGGGTGTAGACACAGCTGCAGGTAAGTACCTTTTGAATCTCGCTGATCAGCCCTTCTGTCATTCCGGTGACTTGATCATCTTCCGGCAGGTTCTTGTACCCGAGATAACGATATATCTCTCTGCGGTCAATCTCCAGCCTGTCAGAGGGCATTTCGAA
>CAYOON010000109.1:0-6613 GCA_964405595.1 uncultured Lachnospiraceae bacterium
GGCGGAACTTAATCAGCCGGGCGGATTTAAGTACCCGGAGCTGATGGGAGATCGCCGACTGGGTCATGGAGAGCAGTTTTGCAATGTCGCAGACGCAGAGCTCGTGTTCCCAGAGGACGCAGAGAATGCGGATGCGGGTGTGGTCGCCGAATATCTTGTAAAGCTCGGCAAGCTCGAAGATGGTGTCCTCGTCGGGCAGATTCTTCTGGACTTCCTGTACGGCATCCTCATGGATGGCAAGATAGTCGCAGCACTCGATTTCGCCGGTGTGTTCGTGTTCGGTGTGCATAGTTTCCTCCTTTTGTAGATGGACAAACATATGAGCAACTGTTCATGTGTTCATTATAGCAAGGCGGGAAGGATTTGTCAAGGGGTTTTGCGAAAAAAATTTAAAAAAATTTCGGAAAACCCCTTGCAATTTGCGAAGGGATGTGCTATAATAGCGGAGTAATCAAATAGGGGTGTAGTTCAGATGGTAGAACGGCAGTCTCCAAAACTGCATGTCTAGGGTTCGAGTCCTTACGCCCCTGCCAAAAATCGGCAAGGCTCGTCAGAGCGTTGCCGATTTTACTTTTTCACTTTTCACTCTTCACTTTTCACTTTTACTTCCTGCTCCTCCCCGCCTTGCCGATTTTTGGAAAGTAAGAAGTAAAAGTGAAAAGTGAAGAAGTTTGGTACATTTTCGCCCGAGGCGAAAATGATTTATTTTAAAAGAAAGAGTGTAATTCTATGTCCGACAGTCCTCTTTTGATAAAGTCGAAAACCTTTGCGCTGGATATTATTCGGGTATGCAACGAAATAAAGTCGAAGAAGCATGAAAGCGTTTTGACGAATCAGCTCATCCGAAGCGGAACGAGTGTCGGCGCTAATATCCGGGAGGCATTTTACGCCCACGGAAAGGTGGATTTTATCGCAAAATTGCAAATTGCCCTGAAAGAATGCAGTGAGAGCGAGTATTGGCTCGAATTACTCATTGAGAGCGGATATTGCGACGATAGAGCGGTTCTTGATAAGTGTGTTGAAGTGAAGCGGATTTTGATTTCCTCAATCAACACAGCAAAGGGCAATTCCAAATAGCACGCAAGGATTGCTTTTCCGATTGAACTTTTTTTGAGTTTGAGCCGGTATAAATCAAAAATTCGGGAGTGAAATTTATGATGGATTTGGAAAAATACTTATATGATAAAATCGTTCCGATCATTCAATCGTGGAATGAGAAAGATATTTACGCTGTTTCATTTTTTGTATACACGAATGAAAGATATGTTTATGAGGGAATTACTAATTTCCCCGAGGTTTCTGTCGGATATAATACAGAAAAAGATTGCAACGGCGCATCTTTACTTGCTGAAGAGAGATGGAATTTTGCCTTTTGGAGACAAAACAACGAAACTATCATCGACTCTGTAGAAGCAGCAGACGGTGCTGAATTTCTGCTCAATTGGTACCGTTCAAAAGGCATCGACAACATTGGCTTTGAAGATTTTTCCGGACAATACGACGAAAATATGAATTATATAGGTAAGGGTCCGGTCGGCTATTATGAGCTGTTATGCGCGGTTTCAAATGTTGCGAAACGAATCCAGAAAGAAGGAATCATAGCAGATAAGTTCGGACATATTCCGGTGATCGTACATGAGCTGGAATATTCATGGTATGTTGAAGAGGCAACGAGAAACGCCAATCCGGGCGGAGAAGCCGATGCGTTTTTGGCTTATCTGCATGGAATATTGCATGCCGATTTCCCCGGTTTACAGGATGATTTTTCCGGTGAAGATGAAGCAGGCGGAGAATTGGCTGACAGTGAAAATACAGATGAAATTGAGGCGTTTTTAACTTCTCTACATAACGCGGAAATCAATTCATCTGATGATGCAATGAATGTCATTGATAAGCTGTTACCTCTTATGGCGGATGAAGATGAAATTGATGATATACACAATGTTTTAGGTGACTTTTTTGCGGAATTAGAGGAAATGGAAAAAGACACTTGTGATGATGCAGACACAGAGTAGAATAGAGCGATTCTTGAAGTGAAGCGGATTTTGATTTCCTCAATCAACACAGCAAAGGGCAATTCCAAATAGCACGCAAGGATTGCTTTGCACCGGATTATTTTCAAAGGAGGTTCCCATGCCAAAGCGCGAATTCAGCGAAGCCGAAAAGCGATACCGGGCGTTCGATAAACGCCGATCGGTTTTAACACGAATCCTGTCTTTCCTGCATCATGTCAATATAGTTTTTATAGCCATAGGATTCTATGGGCTGAAGTTCTCCTCCTATAAGCTGCTTCTCTTTTCCGGGTGTACGTTTTTGCTTCTTATCCTTATTGACATTCTAGTCAGCCGGAAACTTCGGACGCGCGAAAAAAAGCTGTACGTCGAAGCCTACGGTGAGGACACGGAGTATGAGCGATCAGGGCTATTCAAGGAGATCTGGAGCCAATATGAGTATGATGGTTTTGAAAGAATCGTAGACAGCCGAACGAAATGCAAATATATTGACGATTATAAAAACACCATCGATCTGCATCTCGTCCGCCGTCGACACGAATTTAATATAATGATCGACGAAACGGGCGTGCATTTTCTCGCCGACGACGAAACCGATTTCCCCATCGAGTACACCGTCCCGCTGTCGGATCTGAAATCTCTGGAGGATTTCTATGACTGCGTAAGAAAGTTTGTCCTGGAACACTCCTGAACGACTCTGCCGATGAGCAACACGGCAAAGGGAACCGCAAAATAGCGACCACCCCAAAGGTGCGCCCCATGAAGGAGCGCACCTTGCTGTTTGCTCAAAAATTTATATAAGAAGGTGCATATTATGACGCAGATAACTAAAAAAGGGCAAACTACTCCCTTGGTGACAGATTCTCAAAAAATTTCTATGAAACTAATCGATGATTTCCCCAGTCCCCCTATGGAAAAAATCAAACTCGCAGCTTACTATTGCAATTAGCGAAATGATTTCGTTATCTTCAGAAACTGATCAGATCATTGAACACCTTGATCGCGTAGCTGTCGGTCATGCCCGATATGTAGTCGAGGATCGCGCCGTCGTAGATCTCCTCTGATTCCAGCCTGCCGAAGATCGGGCGGGTATCGTAGCCCGGATGTTCGTGGATGGAGCAGTACCGATTCAGCCAGTGGGCAAAGGACTGCATCAGCTCCCCGCTGCGCGGACTTCCGCTTTGCAGTCTGGCGAAGGTGTTCTCTCCATCGTAGGCGGCGTGCAGAATGTCAAAAATCGCGGTCAGCACCAGCTCCGAGTATCGGTTAAAGGGCTCCAGCTCGGGATTTGCGTAGATGTTCCAGTAGTTGAACCGCTTGATCTCGTCCATCCGCTTCAACGAGGCCTCTGACAGACAGATCCCGTGCTCCGGATCGCTGGACTGACAGAGATCCCGGACGAAGTCGTTCATCAGTACCGTGACGTTCAGCGTGGGACTGCCCACAATGTCGCACAGATCCCGCTTATCCGATTCCGAGAGGATCGAGAGCCGAAGCGCGTCCTCCACGTCCCGCCCCAGATAGGCGATCTTGTCGGAAATCTTGACCACGCAGCCCTCCCATGTGGCGGGCTGATACTGTCCCGGTTGTGTGAAGTCGTAGAGGTCGATCTTTTCTGCCCGCGGACGGATGCCGTTTTCATCCACCTCGCCGCAGTGGGACAGGATCCCGTCCCGGACGGCGTAGGTCAGATTCAGCGGCCGGTGGATGCCGCGATCGTCCTCCAGAAGCTCCAGATCGTCCACGAATCGAAGCCCGTTCTGCTCGTGCCAGAATTTTCGGTTCAGTCGCTCGGTGGAAATGCGGTTGATCACCCGCTCACCCTGATGCCCGAAGGGGGCGTGCCCCAGATCGTGGGCGACGGCGATGGCACGGGTCAGCTCCCGGTTCAGCCCCAGATGGGCGGCGATGGTCTCGCTGACCGACTCCACATGGGAGACGTGCTCCATGCGGGTACAGATGTGGTCGTTGCCCACATTGTAGAAGACTTGGGTCTTGTGCTTGAGACGTCGGTAGGCGAGGGAATGCAGTACCCGGGTGTAGTCACGGGCGAAGGGCGAACGGATGTCCCCCTCCCGCTCGTAGATGGGCGTCAGACGCGAGACGTAAAAATCGTAGTCCGCGTGTCCCGGATCTACCGAAAAGTCGCTGAATTTTGCCATAAAACCATCCCTTCCGTGCAAAAAATGCCTGATTTGTCTTTATTATAACGAGAAATTCCGGAAATTGCAAGATCCGCACGAAAGAATTCACGGAAAATTTTTAAACCACTTGCAAAATCCGCGCATTTGTGCTACAATAGGGAAAATAATCGTTTTGAGAGGGGTTATTCCTATGAAAAAGATCCGAATTCCGGCAGTCTGTCTCGCCGCGCTGCTGTTGCTCGCGGGATGCGGCAAAGAAGACGGCGTTTCCACGACCGCATCCGCGCCCGCCGCAAGTCAGACGGTGCAAACTACCACTATCGCCGAAACGACGAAGCCTGCCGAAGTCACCGCTCCCCCCGTCAAGGAGACGATCTACAAGGACGGTAGCTACGAAGGAATCGGCTACGGAAATAACGGCTCGATACAGGTGAAAATCGTGATCGCCGACGATAAAATCGTGCAGTTGGAGTGCGTCAGCCACAACGATACCCCCGACTATTTCGGCAGGGCGTGGGATCACATCTACGCCGCGGTCATGGGGCAGGAGAGTCCCGATCTGTCCGAGGTGGACGGAGTCAGCGGCGCTTCGAACAGCTCCCGCGGAATCATCGACGCGATCAAAGCCGCCCTCTATAAGGCGCGGCGGTAGAATATGCAAGCTCCCGGGGTGTCCGTCATGGATACCCCGGGGTTTGGGTTTATACCTTTTCCCGAATTTCTTCCCGAAGGCGGTCGATGATCCGCTTTTCAAGGCGCGATATGTAGCTCTGGGAAATCCCCAGACGGTCGGCGACCTCCTTTTGGGTCTGCTCCTTGCCGCCGCCGATGCCGAAGCGCATTTCGATAATCTGCCGTTCCCTCGGGGGCAACTTCGCCAGCGCCTCGTGGATTGCCCGCTTTTCCTCGGCGCACTCGACCCTCCTATAGACGCAGTCCTCGTCTACCGTCAGGATGTCGGACAGGAGCAGCTCGTTGCCGTCCCAGTCCACGTTCAGCGGCTCGTCGATGGAGATCTCCCGACGTCCCTGATTTTTGCGCAGGAACATCAGGATCTCGTTCTCGATACACCGGGAAGCGTAGGTCGCCAGCTTGATGTTCTTGTCAACGTGGAAGGTATTGATTGCCTTGATCAGTCCGATGGTTCCTATGGAGATCAGATCCTCCAGACCCACGCCGGTGTTCTCGAACTTCTTTGCCAAGAACACCACCAGCCGGAGATTGCGCTCTACCAGAACCTGCCGCAGTTCGGGATGCTCGGGCAGATCCGCCAGAATTTTCGCTTCCTCCTCGGGGGTCAGCGCCTTTGGTAGACTCTGCTCCCCGCCCAGATAGGCGATCTCTACCGATCGCGGGATTTTGCACATCCATTTCGCCCGGCACAGGAACTGTGCCGTCCATAGGCGAAATCTGCTGATTACGTTCATTCTCATCTGTCCTCTCGTTTTATGTAATATTTTTTATAAGCATGCCGGAACGATAGCGTCAAATCCCGAGAAATCCCGCGCGCCTTCTGAAGCGACGCAGGCGGCCACCTCTCTGCCGTCCACCGTGATACGTTCGGGCAGGTATCCGAAGATCAGCCCGCTGCCGCCGATGCCCCGGTAGGGGATCAGCCGGATTCTGGAAGACATGCCGGGCGGCAGATCGCCGACGCCCGATCCGCCGAAAAAGACGCTGTGCAGCTCTTCCGGGAGAAGTTTTTGCAGTTTGTCGGCGGTGATCAGGATTACGGGAAGTCCGCCGAAGGGCTCGGTCAGCAGATTGCCGCTGTCGATAAGGCCTGTCAGGGTGTACTCTTTGCCGGATGCGGAGATTGTCAGTTTGCAGGAGGATGATCGGCGGTGTTTACCCGCGATTCTGCCCCAGATCAGGCTGATTAGCGCGCAGATCAGCGCCAGCAGGGCGAAGACCCACAGGGGGATCTCGGAGTAGACGGTTTGTACGGTACCGTTGACCACGATCTGCCGTCCGGCAAACAGGCGGTTGACGGTGTAGTAGAGGGCGCTCATGAGGCCGCCGGTCAGGAAGGAGATGCCCCAGAATACGGCGACGGTCAGGCAGAAACGCTTGAAGGTAGAGCATCGGAAGGCGATGAAGCAGAGCAGGATGGGGATCAGCAGTCCGATCAGGGTCTGGATCCATTCATACTGTCCCGGCAGGAGGGAGACGACTGCGTAGACGCCACCGACGGCCGCCGCGAATGTGGTTCGCCCGGTTTTGAGGGGGTGGTGCAGGATTTTGGCGGTCAGGAAGAGGGAAAGGAAGTCCATCGAGAAGTTGACGAGGAAGTATACGTCCCCGTAGATCGTCTGTTCCATCTGCTTGCCCCCCTTTTTGTCCAGTATAAACCCGTCCGGCGGAAAAATCGGTCGAAACACGCAAGGGCTCCGCCACGATCGAAAGTTTTCGTCCACCTTTTTCAAAAGGTGGCGCAGTGGAGGGCGCGTAGCCCTC
>CAYOON010000110.1:0-6579 GCA_964405595.1 uncultured Lachnospiraceae bacterium
GGCGCTGCCCAGCGTTGCCTGCGGCACCGCGGAATCCGCCACCTTTTGAGAAAAGGACACCGCGCTCCGCGCGCTGGATGAAAACTTTTTTAAATCTGATATTCACCTAGAATTTCGGCTTTTAACGCCATACTGTCCGCGTCGGTGATGGGACGGATCACCCGACAG
This sequence comes from uncultured Lachnospiraceae bacterium, assembly GCA_964405595.1. Classification (GTDB taxonomy): domain Bacteria; phylum Bacillota; class Clostridia; order Oscillospirales; family CAG-272; genus CAKSQF01. Next base: position 169 of record CAYOON010000110.1, read on the forward strand.
GGATTTCCGGCAGCAAAGCTGCCCGCAGGAATGTCGCGGGTCACAACCGCTCCCGCGCCGATCACGCAGCCGTCCCCGATGGTGACCCCGGGGCAGACCGTCACGCCCGCTCCGAACCAGCAGTCGTTTCCGATTCGCACCGGCTTCGCGTAGCACAGCCGCACCGGATTTCCGTCCTTGTCGTGCATCAGTCTGCGCTCGGAGGCGATCATGGGATGGATCGGCGTCACGATGGCGACGCCGGGTCCGAAGTTGCAGTCGTCCCCGATGGTGACCTCGGCGTCATCCTGAATGGTCAGATTGAAGTTGCCGAAGAAGCGTTCCCCGACGCGGGTATGACTGCCGTAGTGAATATAGATAGGTCCCTGAAAGAAGCTGCCCGCGCCGACGGAAGCGAAAATCTGCCCGATCAGCTCGTTTCGGAGAGCGGTTTCGTCCTCAAAGGTCGCATTGTACCTCGTGCAGAGGTTGTGCGTGCGCAGCTTGATTGCGCGCAGCTCGGGAGCGCCGGGACAGAACGCCAGCCCGGACAGGAGCTTTTCTTCCTCATTCATGGCGGGTCTCCTTTCAAGATTCCGAATCAGCTTCGCCGCTTTTGTCTCTGCGGTTCAGTCTCGCGATAGCAAGTCCCATCATTTTGCGGTAGACGGGCGAGATCTCCTCCCGGATCCGGCTTTCGGGGATCCAGCGATAGCCGGCGATCTCTCTGCTGGGGAAAATCGGCTCCCCACTGGCTTCCGCAAGGAAGAGCACCACATGTTTATTGATCTTTTTGGTGATGGAGTAGTGGATTTTGTATCGGAAATCGGAGATCAGCTCCACCGACAGTCCCGTTTCCTCCCGGATCTCCCGGATGGCGGTCTGTTTTTCGGTCTCTCCCGCTTCCACATGACCCTTGGGGAAGCTCCATGTCTCCGATCTGCGCTGTAAAAGCAGCAAAAACTCTCTTTCCTCCGCCCCGTTCCGATAGAGAATCGCACCGCAGGATTTTTGCAGCATAGCCTCCACTTTTCCGGGGATGTCGCCCTCGGCGAAGGCAACCGCTTCGGCGATCTGCGCCTGATTGAGCAGTACGCCGTCGGGCGCCGCAACCAGCTTGAAGGCGCGCTGACCCACGATTCCGCCGATGATCCGACCCGAAAAGGAGGTCAGCGGCTTTTGCAGACCGACGATATAGGTTTCCAGCATCCCGCCGGAGGTTTGAACGTGTCCGCAGTTCAAGGGATAGACCAATCCGCCGTCGGTAAAGCCCACGGGGCGGTCGATCTGGACGGTTACTTTTTTACCAAGCAGTCGTTCAATCTGTTTGGACTGTTCCTTTGCGTTCATATCGCTTCTTTCTGTCCATTCCGTTTTTTCTTTATTTTACAACATCTCATTCGTTTTGTCAAGGGTTTCCCCCGGATAAATTCCCGCTTCCCCGGGAGAAAATTCCGCGACTTGCCGACTTTTTGGACTTCCGGTCTGCCGATTTTTGTAGAAAACAGAAAAAATGTCCTGCTTTTACACAATTTTGTCCGAATCTTGTATTGCATTTTATAAAAAAATCGGTATAATAGAATTAAATCCAAATCCAATAATGGATAAATATAAGTAAACGGAGGAAAGAACTATGAAGAAACTCGCATTTGTTATGGCGCTTGTACTGACGATCGGAACCCTTGCGGCTTGCGGTGATACGTCGGATACGACCACCGAGGCATCGAAAGGCGGATCCGCATCCACGCCTGCCGCGCAGTCGTCGCAGAGCACCCCCTCGTCAACGGGCGGCGAGGATAAGCCGCAGCCCACGGAGCCTGCGCAGTCTACGTCCGACAAAACGTCTGCGCCGTCTACGCCGGCTGTCGAACTGAGCTATCCTGCCGAGGATGTGATTAAGCTTCCCAACGGCAAGGTCGGCGATACCGATCTGGAGGGCTACGATGTTTGGGGCGCATGGACTACCACCGATGACGGCAAGCTGGTGTCGGAGAGCGGAAGCTCCATGTTCGTTGTGACCAACGACCGCATGTCGGCAGGTAAGCTGACCGCGACCTTTACCTCTAATGGCGATTCCGCCCAGAACGACAACGGAATCGTGTTCGGTATGGAGGATAATTTTGACGAGGATTCCTTCTGGTATTGGGAAGATCCCATAAACACGCCCCGCTACTACTTCCTGTTCATCTCGGACGCGGGAACCCTCTATCTGGCGAAGGTTGCCTGCGGAACGGCATGGACCGAGCTTGCGCAGTCGCAGGTCATTATCGGATACGCGCACGGCGGTACGGTTACGGTTTCCGTTGAGTTTGACGGAAACGGAACCATCAAGTGCTATGCAAACGACGAGCTTCAGTTCGAGTATCAGGACACCAACGGACCCACCGGCAGCCGGTACGGCGTTCGCTGCGAGGTTACCGACGTCGTATACCACAACGTCGTTGCCGAGCACGCAGAGTAATTTTTCAATGAAACATCTAAAAATTCGCTTTCATCCTGTGAGAAATCACAGGATGAAACGGTTATATGCCCTGCTTTTCCTTTTGGCAGCGGGAGCGATCTGTCTTTCCTGCGGGCAGGAGGAGAATCTGCCAAAGGTTTCGTTTTCACAGACGACGAAGGCGGAGATCAGCGGCAGTGTTGAAGAAACATCGGGGGATCCACAAGATATGAATAACACGCAGATTGAAACGGTAAAACCCAAGGAGTTTGCGTTTTTGCAAAGCTCGACCGTCTACGGACCCACGAAGGAGGATCCGTCGCCCGAGCTGACCTATGCCCGCATCATCGAGCTTGCCCACAACGGGGAGCATAACGGCATGCTGCTGGCTACAGGTGAGTCGCTGAACGTTGCCCGCTACCTGATCCATCGCAGCACAGACGGCGGAAAGAGCTTTGAGACGGTGGGTGCGGTCAAGGCAAAGAACGGGAAGATGATCGCCAACTGGCAGCCGATGCTGTACGAGCTGCCCTGCGCCGTGGGCGATCTGCCGGAGGGAACCATCCTGCTGGCAGGCTGTACTCGAAACATCGACACAACCCGAACCGAAATGACCGTCTACGCCAGCACCGATCTCGGGGAGAGCTGGAGCTATGTTTCCGTCGTGGCGAATGGAGGGGGATTCGGGCAGGTGAACGGTCTGTCGAACGGCTTGTGGGAGCCATTCCTGCTGTGCGACGAAAGCGGAACGCTTTACTGCTTCTATTCGGACGAAACAGACTGCGAAAATCACAGCCAGATGATCGTCTGCCGATCTTCGCAGGACGGCGTGAACTGGAGCGAGACGCAGAGGATCGTAGCCTGCGGCGACCGGAATCTGCGTCCCGGGATGCCCACAGTCACGAAAATGGGTAACGGACGGTATTTCCTGACCTACGAGATGGTGGGGATGAACGGAAATCCCATATACTATAAGACTACCGGGGATCTTACCGATTGGGGGGATCCGTCGGATCTCGGAACCGCGGTTCGTTCGGACAGCGGGGTTTCGGTGGGATCGACGCCCTACTGCTGCTGGATCCCGGGAGGATCGGAGAACGGAACGCTGATCGTCACGGGGAAGAACATGGTGGAAGGCGCGTCGAAAACGGGAACCGACTGGCTGGTAAGCTATGATTACGGCAAAACCTTTCGGAATATCAACAATCCGCTGCCCTACAAGGATGACGGAGCCTTCCGGTATGCGTACAGCCCCTGCGTTTTCGCAGGCAGCGACGGACAGACGCTGTACTATGTCAATAATATCAACTCCGGGGTTGTCAAAGGAAAGGCAAAAATACAGCTGGCTGTATTAAAGGTCAGCGCGAACACAAGCAACAGCGGTTCATAAGAATAATCCCTCCGCAGTCAGCGCATACTGTCTGCGGAGGGATGTTTTTATGGATTATCTGAATCTTGCCGACCTGCTCCGGGGTAGCGCGTCCAGTAGGGAATTTTTCTATACGCTTCCGCCCGATCTGCAAATCTCGATGCAGCCCTACGCCGATCTGGTTCACAACGCCGAAGAGCTTCACCGGGCGGTGAACGCCGCACAGCTTCGCAGAAAAATGTCGGAAAACGCCGGCGATAACGAGCTGTATCTTTGAACCGTTATTTTCGGGAGAAAAAGCTCTTTTTTTCGAATTCCTCCTCCTGCACGTCCAGCAAACGGTAACCGATCCGCTCGATGGCGGCGGTCAGCAGTTCCTTGTCGATGCCCGTTTCACACAGGATCACCGTCTCGCCGCTTTTGTGGGAGGAGGTGACCTTTTTTACCTTCATCGTGTTCCGCACGACTTCGTTTACATGGGATTCGCACATCCCGCATAGCATTCCGTCTATCTTCAGCGTGATCTTTTTCATAGCAGTTTTACTCCTGTCTCTTTGTCTTTGAGTTAGTTATATCTAACTATGGCTATTGTATCACACTTTTTCCCGAATGTCAAGACTTTTTTGCGTGATTTCCGGAAACAGCGCGGAACCTCTAACCGATGTGCCGCTGCGCCCTCCATCGATCGGGGGATTGCCGGTGCTTCCGGGTAAACAGCTTATAAAAATGCGAATAGTCCTGAAATCCGCATTGCAGAGCGATACTTTCCAGCGAATCGGAGGTGACCTCCATCAAATACTCCGCTTTTTGCAGTTTTATGCTGTTCATATAGGTGATCGGCGTCATTCCGAACGTCTTTTTGAAGAGATTGATAATGTGGTTTTTGCTGAAATGGAATTCATCGCAGATCCTATCCAGATTGACCGTGCGAAAGCATTCTTTGGCAATATAGTCGGCTATTTTATTCGCTACGGAATCGGTAGGCTTGGTTTGATAGAGATTTGTCAGCAGCTCGTAAAACTTTCCTGCCAGCGTGATGTAGGGGGTATCGCTGTGGGACAGCCTGTCCAGCTCCTCGATCAGGGTTTTGAGCTTTGCGTACTCAAACACACCATCCGGCGGCAGCACGGTATCGCTTTCGTCCCAATCGGCTGTAAAATGAACGTAAAAATATTTCGGAGCGTCGCTGGGGAGCACGCCCGCCTGAACCGAATTCTGCCGTTGGATGTGATATTGTCCGGGATGGAGCTCATACGGTTCTCCGTCCTCTGTAAAGCGCAAAACACCGTCATAAACCAACAGCAGAACATCCTCTTTGCAAAGTCGAGAAATATGATGCTCCCCCTCCTTAAAAAAGCGCAGGGAGGAGTGCTTATAAGCTATCGGTTTGTTTAGATCAATTCCAAACATAGTATCACCCTGATTAGTTTACACGAAAATTGTGATATTGTCAATAGATAAATGAATATTGCCTATGTATTTTTGAAAAATAGAGTGATATAATCAATCTATAAACCTAGAACGGAGGATACAATTATGCGCAAATGGAACTTCTATACATCAAACGAGCTGAAACCGAAGGGATGGCTGAAACGTCAGCTTGAGATTCAGGCTGAGGGGCTCAGCGGAAACTTGGACAAGATCTGGCCGGACATCCGGGAAAGCGCCTGGATCGGCGGGAGCAGAGAGGGATGGGAGCGGGTGCCCTATTGGCTGGACGGCTTTATCCCGCTTGCCTATTTATTGGAAAACGAGGATATGATCGGCCGCGCGAAAAAGTACATCGACGCGATTCTGTCTGCCCAGAACGAGGATGGCTGGATCTGCCCCTGTAAAGAGGAAGACAGAACGACCTACGACACATGGGCGGTTCTCCTGATCACGAAGGTTCTGACGGTCTACTACGACTGCTCGAAGGACGAACGAATCCCCGATGTGATTTACCGTGTGCTGAAAAACTACTATACGCTGCTTGATTCGGGCAAGATCCGTCTCTTCGAATGGGGAAAAGCAAGATGGTATGAAGGATTTATCGCCATCCGCTTTACATACGAGCGGTATAAAGAGGATTGGATTTTGGACTTGGCAGCCATTTTAGAGAAGCAGGGTACAGATTACAATCAACTGACAGAACTGTGGGAAAGACCGCTGAACCGTTGGCGGCAGGAGACCCACATCGTGAATCTGGCGATGATGCTCAAATACGAGGCGGTCAGCTGCGATCTGCTCGGACGGGATTATACAGACAGCGCGGAGAGACTGTACGGCATCCTGAACAAGTATAACGGAACGCCGGTCGGGCTGTTTACCGGGGACGAGTGTCTGTCGGGGCTGAGTCCGATTCAGGGAACCGAGCTTTGCTCGGTGGTGGAGCAAATGTACTCCTACGAGTTGCTGTATGCCCATACCGGCGAGAAAAAATGGGCGGAACGGCTGGAGATTCTCGCGTTCAACGCGCTTCCCGCCTCCACCCTGGCCGTCCTGAAAGCCCAGGAGCCGGGCGCCCTGACGCTGTCGCTGGGAGGCTGTACGGCGGAAATCGGCCCCGTGGATTTCTCGCCCGCGTCCTCCTTGTCGGAATGCGCCCTGATTCTTCAGGATGCCGTTCGGTCCGTGACGGACG
>CAYOON010000111.1:0-3164 GCA_964405595.1 uncultured Lachnospiraceae bacterium
TCGATGATCATGTCAATTCTGCCGTTCATATCCTCCACGACATGCGCAAAGCTTGTACAGGAGGGTCTTCCGCTCAGATTGGCGGAAGGGGCAGCAATGGGAACGCCGGAAAGACGGATCAGCTCGCGCGCAATGGGATTCATCGGTACGCGCACGGCAACGGTATCCAGACCGCCCGTCACGCCGCAGGGGATGATCTCCCTTTTGGGCAGGATCAGGGTCAGCGGACCCGGCATGAAGGCGTCCGCAAGGCGTTTATAAAGCTCCGAGGTGACGCAGTATTGCTCTGCCTCGGATGGATCGTGCAGATGGATAATCAGGGGATTATCCGAAGGTCTGCCCTTGACGGTATAGATTTTTTTTGCAGCATCTTCTGTCAGCGCGTTTGCGCCCAACCCGTAGACCGTTTCGGTGGGAAATGCCACCAATCCGCCCGATCGGATAATCTCCGCCGCGTGCTGTATTCCCGACTGATCGGGATCGTGTAAAACAATGGTTTCCATTTTATACTTCGCTGTTTTTTAGTTTTTCCGCACTGTCAGCCGTGATCAAAGCGTCGATCATGGTGTCGATGTTGCCGTTCATGAAGCTATCGAGGCTGTAGATCGTCAGCCCGATCCGATGATCGGTGATCCGGCTCTGCGGATAGTTGTAGGTTCGGATTTTCTCGCTGCGGTCGCCGGTTCCTACCTGACTGCGCCGCTGACTGGCAATCCGGCTGTCCTGCTCATCCTTTTTCATGTCATACAATTTTGCCCGCAGCATACGGATCGCCTTCTCCTTATTCTGAAGCTGGCTGCGCTCCTGTTGACACTCGATCACGATTCCGGTAGGTTTATGGGTCAGCCGGACCGCTGATTCGGTCTTGTTGATATGCTGTCCGCCCGCGCCGCTGGATTTGCAGGATTCGATGGTCAGATCCTCTGGATTGATCACGACGTCCACCTCTTCCGCTTCGGGAAGGACGGCAACAGTGACGGTAGAGGTCTGAATTCGTCCCTGCGATTCGGTCTCGGGAACTCTCTGTACTCTGTGGACGCCGCTCTCAAACTTAAATCGGGAATAGGCGCCCTCCCCCTTCACCAGAAAGGAGATTTCGCGATAGCCGCCCAGTCCGGTTTCGTTGACCGACAGCAGCTCATAGGAGAATCCACCGGACGTTGAGTACATGGTGTACATCCGATAGAGGTCAGAGGCGAAAAGCGCCGCCTCTTCCCCACCCGCGCCCGCGCGGATTTCTACAATCACGTTTCGATCGTCGTTTGGATCTCTGGGCAAAAGCAGAATTTTCAGCTCGTTCAGCGCCTTTTCGGCACCGTCCTTGGCGGTTTTCAACTCTTCCGACGCCATCTGCCTCGATTCGCTGTCCAGATCCTCCCGCAGAAGCTCCTTCGCGCTCTCTTGATCGTCCAGATAACGCAGGTAGAGTTTGTAGGTTTCGATCAACGGGGTCATAGACTTCTGCTCCCGCAAAAGATTCGTGTATCTCTTATGATCGGCAATTACGTCGGGCTGGAAAAGCTGTTCGCAAAGCTGCTCGTAATAGATGCTCGCTTGTTTTAGTCGTTCTAACATAGTTCTATCCCTTTAACATAAGTGCGACAAAATCAAGGATCGGCTGACGGTCGGTGACATGAAGATTCTCCGGAAGATCCCGGAAATCAAACCATTTCAGCCCCTCAACCTCATTCCCGTCGGGGATTCCTTCCCCGGAAAAATCATCGCAGATATAAACCACGTCCACGAAATTGCAGATGTCGCCGTTGGCAAAGGTAATGGTCATCTGCGGTCCTGAATAAACGCCGAACAACCGTATTTTCCCAAGCGTGATGCCGATTTCCTCCAGAACTTCCCTTCGAACGGCGTCCTCGGTGTTCTCCTCGATATTGACGATTCCGCCGTGTTTACCGTAGGTGTGATCGTCCTTGCGCTGCTGTAGGAGAATCTTTCCATCCCGATAGAGCAGAACGCCAGATCCGATCAAGTGAAGCGGTCTGTGTCCCACAAGGCGGCGCATTTCTTTAAAATATTCCATAATTTCAACCATGCCTTTTCACGATTCTCTCGAGTTTGAGTCGATTTCGCCTTTGGCGAAATGATTGGCGAAGCCAATCAAGGCACAAACTCGTGTCTGAAAGAAACCCTTGGTTTCTTTCAGACTTCAACCTTATTTAATAAAATCAAACTCGAAATCGTAGATGGAGACGGTATCGCCGTCGGTGACGCCCGCTGCCTCCAGCTTTTCGATCACCTGCGACTGTCTGAGTACCCGCTGGAAGTAGTTCAGCGATTCCCGATCCTCGAAATTCACCGAACCCATGAGATTATAGAGCCAATCGCCCTCTACCACATAAACCCCGGCACTGTTTCGGGTAATCGTGATGCTGTGATCTCCCTTGTCGGTATAGGGTTCGGGCTGCACATATTCGCTCTCGTAGATGGTAACAGGGGGGAGATCCTGCAATGCCCGATAGGTTTTTTGCACCATCTCCCGGATGTTCTCGGAGGTAGCGGCGGAGACGTAGATCAGATCGTAGCCCTTCATCTTGACGTAATCCTCGAAGTCGGACAGATCGGTGCCTTCTTCCAGCATATCAATCTTGTTAGCGACCACGATCTGCGGACGCTCGGCAAGCTCGGGGCTGTAGTTTTTCAGCTCGGCATTGATGGCGATCATGTCGTCCACGGGATCCCGTCCCTCGGAACCGGACACGTCCACCACATGCAGGAGCAGCCGACAGCGATCCACATGCCGCAGGAACTTATGTCCCAGTCCCGCGCCATCGGAAGCACCCTCAATCAGTCCGGGAATGTCCGCCGCCACGAAAGCCTTCTCCTTGGAAACCTCCACCACGCCGATATTGGGTTCCAACGTGGTAAAGTGGTAATTGGCAATCTTGGGGTGTGCGCCCGAAATCATGGACAGGATCGACGATTTTCCCACATTGGGGAAGCCGATCAGACCTACGTCGGCGATCAGCTTCAGTTCGAGAATCACTTCTCGCTCCTCGCCCTTGATTCCCGCCTTGGCAAAACGGGGGATCTGCCGGGTGGGCGTAGCGAAATGTTTATTTCCCCAGCCACCCTTGCCGCCCTTGCAGAGCACGAAATCCTCGCATCCCGACATATCCTTGATTACAAGTCCGGTTTCGGGATCCTTGACT
>CAYOON010000111.1:3174-6554 GCA_964405595.1 uncultured Lachnospiraceae bacterium
GGGAGGAACGGGCAGGATAATGTCCTCGCCGTTCTTGCCGTGGAACTTGCTGTTCTTGCCGTCCCCGCCGTTTTCGGCGATGAACTTCCGGCTGTATTTGTAATAGGTCAGCGTATTGGCGCCAGGGTCGATCCGCAGGATCACGTTACCGCCCTTGCCGCCGTCTCCCCCGTCGGGTCCACCGTGGGAGATATATTTTTCGCGGTGGAAGGAAACGCAGCCGTTTCCGCCATTCCCCGCCTTTACATAGATTTTTACGTTATCAAACAACATTTTCTTATCCCAATTCTTACTTTGTCATTTCCAAAAACTCGGCTTCGTCGATGATCCGCAGTCCCAGCGATTCTGCCTTGGTCAGTTTGCTGCCCGCTTCGGCTCCTGCAAGGACTACCGAGGTTTTCTTCGATACCGAGGACGAGGTTTTACCGCCGTATTTTTTGATAAGTTCCTCCGCTTGGCTCCGGGTCAGGGTCGGGAGAGTTCCGGTCAGAACGAAGGTCATACCCTCGAATCGCACGTCGGTCTGCTCAACTTCCTCAGCCTTCATGACGACCCCACGCTCCGCAAGCTCGTCAATCAGCACTCTTGTGGCGGGATTCGCGAAATATTCGAGGATGTTCTGCGCTGTGATTCCGCCCACGTCGTCTACCGCGATCAGCTCTTCTTCCGTCAGCGTGAAGAATCGTTCGATGTCGCCAAATTGGTTCGCCAGCGTTTCCGCCGCCTTTTCGCCTACTTGCCGGATGCCCAGCGCGTAGAGCAGTCTTGCAAGTCCGGCTGCCTTGGAGGTTTCGATAGCGGCGATTAAATTCGCCGCACTCTTCTTGCCCATGCGATCCAGATCGACCAGCTGATCGGCGGTAAGTTTATAGAGATCGGATACGTCGTGAATCAGCCCATTGTCCCGCAGATTTTTCAGAAGCGCCGGTCCCAGACCGTCGATATCCATAGCGTCCTTGGACGCGAAATGAATCAGATTCTGCAAAAGCTGCGCGGGGCATCTTGCCGACGTACAGCGCACCGCTGCCTCATTATCCCGTACCGTCGGCGCGCCGCAGGCCGGGCAGAATGCGGGCATCTCAAAGATCCGTTCGCTGCCGTCCCGTTTGGAGGCGTCCGAGCGCACGATCTCGGGGATAATGTCCCCCGCCTTCTGGACGGTCACCAAATCGCCGATGCGGATGTCGCGCTCCCTTATGAAATCGATATTGTGCAGCGTGGCTCTGGCGACCGTACTGCCGGCAAGACGCACGGGGGTCAGCTCGGCTGTAGGTGTCAGCACGCCCGTTCTGCCTACCTGTATGGTGATGTCGTTCAGTCTGGTCTGCACCTGCTCGGGTGGGAATTTATAGGCGACCGCCCATTTGGGGGTCGAGGTTCCCTCGCCGAGCTCCTGCCGCTTGGACAGAGAATCCACCTTGATTACCACGCCGTCGATGTCGAAGGGCAAATTTGCCCGGAGTGTACCGATCTTCTCGATCTGCTCGATGATTTCATCGGCCGATTCCGCCTTCTGATAGAAGGGGATCACTTTGAATCCCTGCTCCTTTAGAAAGGCGAGGGTATCCAGATGCGTGTCGAAAGACCGATCACAATATTGCAGATTGAACAGGAACATATCCAACTTCCGCTTTGCCGTTACCGTGGAATCCAGCTGGCGCAGTGATCCTGCCGCTGCGTTCCGGGGATTGGCGAAAAGCGGTTCCTCGTTCTGCTCACGCTCGGCGTTCAACGCCTCGAAGGATTTACGGGGCATATAAACCTCACCCCGAACCTCCAATACGCCCTTATAGGGAATTTTCAGCGGCACCGACGCCACAGTACGAATATTTTCGGTAATCTTCTCGCCTACCTGACCGTCTCCGCGGGTTGCGGCGTAAATCAGTTCCCCGCCCTCGTAGCGGATGGCGCAGGAAAGACCGTCGATTTTGCACTCCACCGAGTAGGTGATCTGTCCGTACTCCTGTTCCAGTCCGGCGCAAAAGGCACGGAGTTCATCGTAGGAGAAAACGTCGGTCAAACTCTTAAGCGGGACGTTGTGGCGGATCTTTTCGAACTTATCCAGTGCCTTTCCGCCTACACGGACGGTCGGGGAGTTGGGATCGTAGAATTCGGGATGCTCTGCCTCCAACGCCTTCAGCTCGTAAAAGAGCTTATCGTACTCAAAATCGGAAATTTCGGGCTGATCTTCGATATAATACTTCCTGCTGTGATAGGCGATTACCTCCCGCAAATGCAGGATTCGCGCTTCAATGTCCGTCAAATCCGAAACCTCCCATCATAAATGTATATTATTTCTTATTATATCACAAAACTTGGATAAATGCAAGAGAATTTTGAAATTTTCACGAAAAATTCAGGATGTCCCGGCAATGCGGAACATCCTGCGTGTTTAGTTCTCTTTCGGAATCCGATAGTGCTGCGGAATTCCGTTTTCCACGGGCTGCGCAACCTCTCCCGAAACCAACGGAAGCAGATAGGCAAGGCATCCGTCGGTCACCTGATTGCCCTCGGGAACAATATAGTCTATCGGGACGGTTTTGATCTGATTGGCAATCTCCGCCACGTTCTTCGGCTCAAAAGTGATGGAATAGGGAGCATCCGAGCGAACATAGGTCAGCATGACGCCGCTCTTCCCTTCGGTGGCAGCGGCAACCGCGGATCTGCCTACCGCCAGTGATTCGTCAATATCAGTCTTGGAGAGCATATAGGACGCACACCGCTGGGGAAGGTTCAGATCAAAGGAGCGAACCTTGCAGCCGATCCGATCGCGGATGGCGTATTCCAGCGTCTTTGCTGCGCCGGCGAGGTATTTATGCCCGAACACGTCGGTGGCTCCGCTCTGGGTACTCTCACCTACATATCTGCCGTCGGCAAAGCGGATTCCCTCGGACAGCGCAATCACCACGTTAGGATGGCGCTCATGGGCTTTGGCGATGTCGGAAAGGAAAGATTCCATATCAAAGGGAACCTCGGGAAGGTAAATATAGTCGGGCTCCATGCCGTTCAGTCTAGGGAGTGCGGCGGCGCAGGTCAGCCAGCCGGAATCCCTGCCCATAATCTCCACCAGCGTCACCGATTTCACGGTATAGACGGCACAGTCATACAAAATGTCTTGAATCGTTGCGGCAATGTACTTGGCTGCGCTCCCGAAGCCGGGCGTATGATCGGTTCCGCAAAGATCGTTATCAATGGTCTTCGGAACGCCGATGAACTTCGTATCCGATCCGAATTTCTCCGCCATTTTTGAGAGCTTGGCTACAGTATCCATGGAATCGTTGCCGCCGATGTAGAAGAAATAACCGATATTCATCCGATTGAAGATGTCAAAAAGCTTCGGATAAACCGTTTCCGCCTTGGGATCGTCCATTTTCGGGAGC
>CAYOON010000112.1:0-6543 GCA_964405595.1 uncultured Lachnospiraceae bacterium
TGTGGTCGGTGTGGTTGCCGGAGATCTCCGATCTGCCGGGGACCGAGAAGAGGCGGAGTTCGTCGCTTTCTCCGTAGTGTGCGGTGTAGCCGTCGACAGCGGCGATCCAGCGTTCACGCTGAGCGGGGACGTTCTGCGCTCCGTAAAGGTCGGTGAGGGTGGTATCCAGCTCGCCGGAGCGGATCAGGGATTTGATTTGTTCTGCGTTCATATGTAAAAGTGTCCTTTCTGTAAGGAATTTAAAGTTTCTCGACAGAGATGTGGTGAGTGCGAACTTGTTAGTCCGCTTTTTCTTTTGCCTTTGTAGGGCCAAAAGAAAAAGCTTGGCAAAAAGAAAAGGCCCGGGAGAGTTTCGCCCGTTGCGACGGGCGACCAAAGGCGCTGCCTTTGGAATCCGCCACCTTTTGAAAAAGGTGGACGAAAACTTTCAACAAGTGTTTGCAATTCTATTATAGCATTTCTTTTCGCCATAAACAAGCGTTTTTCGAAAAAAAGTGTGACCGAATCATAAATTTTTTATAGAATAAAAGTAGACTTGCCCATAACGAATAGAAAGGTCTGATCAAAAATGTGTTCCATATCGGCAATCTACCGATCCAATCCGGAGCCGATCGCCCGGATGAACGCGGCGATGCCCCATAGAGGCCCCGATGACTCCGGCGTCGCACACCTTGCCCCCGATGTAGCCCTCGGTCATAACCGCCTGGCGGTCATGGATCCCGCCGGAGGCGTCCAGCCCATGACCCGTACCCTGGCCGGAAAAAGAGCCACAATCGCCTATAACGGCGAAATCTATAACGCCCCCGAACTCCGCGCCGAACTGGAAAAGGCGGGAGCCATATTCACCACCGCCTGCGATACCGAGGTCGTCCTCTACGCCTATCTCTACTGGGGCGACGACTGCCCGATCCACCTAAACGGCATCTTTGCCTTTGCCGTCTACGATCATGCCGACGGCAGCCTCTTCGCCGCCCGCGACCGTCTCGGCGTCAAACCCCTCTGCTACGCCCGTCTCCCCGACGGCGGTCTCCTAATTGCCTCCGAGGTCAAGGGGATCCTCGCCCACGGCGGAATCCGTCCGACCGTCTCCTCCTACGGCCTCTGGCAGCTGCTCTTCCTGACCCCCACCACCCTGCCCGAAACCACCGTTTTCGACGGAATCGCCAAACTGGGCGCAGGCAAACGCCTGCGGATGCGCCCCGAAGGCGAACCGCAGATCACCCCCTATTGGACGCTGCCCGCCAGAGTTTGCAACGATACCCCCGAGGAGGCTGCCGAGCGCGTCCGCTGGATCCTCGACGATGCCGTCCGCCGTCAGCTCTGCTCCGATGTGCCGCTGTGTACCTTCCTGTCGGGAGGATTGGACAGCTCGGTGATCACCGCCCTTGCCGTGAAGCATTTGAAGGAGGAGGGGAAAACCCTGTCCACCTACTCCTTCGAGTACGCGCATAGCCGGGAGAATTTCCACAAATCGCTCTTCCAGCCCCAGTCGGACGACGATTTCGCCCCGGGTCTTGGAAAGTGGCTGGGAACCGATCACGAGATCCTGACCGCCGACGATTCCGATGTAGCGGGACTGCTACCCGACGCCGCCTGGCACCGGGATCTGCCGGGGCAGGCGGACATCGACTCGTCGCTGCTCTACTATTGCCGACAGGTGAAGAGACGGCATACAGTCGCCCTGTCGGGGGAGTGTTCGGACGAGATTTTCGGCGGTTATCCGTGGTTTTATCGTCCGGAGATGCTCGCAAGGGGATTTTTCCCGTGGATTCACGATCCCTTTGTCAGGCCGTCCCTCTTCCGACCCGAGATCGCCAAGGCGAAGGAGGGGTACGGATGGCTGTCCGAGCAGTATCATAAGGCGTTGAACCGCACGCCCATCACCGACCGGGATGACGGCGATATGATCGCTACCCGGCGGGCGACGATTCTTTCGACCGAGTTCTTCATGGCGAACCTTCTGGAGCGGAAGGATCGCATGAGTATGGCGGCATCGCTGGAGGTTCGGGTGCCGTTTGCCGATCATCGGTTGATTGAGTATGTCTATAATTTGCCGTGGTCGATCAAGTTCGAGGGCGGGGTGGAGAAGGCACTGCTGCGGAACGCCATGCGGGATCTGCTGCCCGATGAGATTCTGTGGCGGAAGAAGTCGCCTTATCCGAAGACGCACTCGCCGGGGTATGAGAAGCGGGTCGAGGAGATGTTGCGCGGGGTTCTGGCGAGCGGATCGGCGTTTTGCGAGCTGATCGACCGGGGGGCGGTGGAGTCACTGCTGACCGGCGAGGGCGGCGGAACGTGGTTTGGGCAGCTCATGGGACGGCCGCAGCTGATCGCTTGGCTGATCCAGTTCGCCGCTTGGATGGAACGGCTTGGGGTAGCCGTAAAGGTCTGATGGCACCCCGTAAAAAAGTTTTCGTCCACCTTTTTCAAAAGGTGGCGCGGTCAAGGGCGCGTAGCCCTTGTCGCCCGTCGCAACGGGCGAAATCCCCCTTCCGGCGTTTTCTTTTTGCCAAGCTTTTTCTTTTGCGCCTTCTTCGGCCAAAAGAAAAAGCGTCTAACGGTTACCGAGATCTATACCACTATGCAGATACAAACGGGTTTTCGAACTAATATACTCGATCTATTGTTCAGCGAAGGACGCTAGTCAGCGGGGAGCGAAATGCGCGTAAACGCGCAAAGGGGCAGAGACCATTGTCAAGAGTAACATGGTTTACAATTTGTATACGCAGATAGTTTACAACAATATGCGCAGGAAAATGATCGTGGAGCGGAGGCGAAGCCGGAGCGGAAGGATCATTTTCCTGCGGCGCCCGACCCAAGGAGAGAATTCAAATCCGGGGAGAAACGGGGATCGTCTACCGCCAAATAAGCACGTTTGAACAGGAATTTCTGCTCCGCCAGATCTACCTGCGCTATCCTGAATTGCCGGTAATACAGGTAGCACCGAAAATAATTTTGTGTAAAAGCCGCACCAATCAGACACCGGACTGGGCAGCAGGCAGGGAATGGGATTTGCTCGTGTTTGCCCGTCCCCGGGGAATGATAACGAGCGAGGAAATCGCCAGTTTAACCCGGCTCCCGATCGAAAAACAGGATTCGCAGCTGCTCCGAAACCATATCCCAGTTTCGACAAACGGATGTCCAATGTTCGACAATGTTTTTCGATGCCAGATACAGGATTTTTCTTAACGAATCATCGTTGGTGAAGGACGGTTTGTTCTTGGTGATCTTGCGGAACTGTCGGTTGAGTCCTTCGATAATATTCGTCGTGTATATTATCCTTCGCACCTCGGCAGGATATGCGAAAAACGTAGAAAGAATATCCCAATTCTCCTCCCAGCTTCGAACAAGGCTGGGATACGTTTTTGCCCATTTTTCTTTGAATTCGATCAAGGCATTCATGGCTTCGTCTTCGTTGACCGCCTGATATACTTTCTTGAGATCCGCCATAACAGCCTTGATGTCCTTGTAACTCACGTATTTGGTGGAGGATCGAATCTGATGGATAATGCACCGTTGAATCTGAGACTTCGGAAATGCCGCGTTGATCGCTTCTCTGAATTCGGTCAGATCATCTACACAGAAGACATAAACATCTCTGATTCCACGGTTTTTAAGGTCATTCATCACCGATAGCCAAAATTTTGCGCTCTCATTCTCGCCGATCCATACGCCCAGAATGTCTTTGCGTCCGTCCTGGCCGATTCCCAGAACCACATAGGCGGCTTTGGTGATATACTGGTGATTTTCCTTGACCTTGTAATGAATCGCATCCATGAAGACGAACGGATAGACGCTTTCCAGCGGGCGGTTCTGCCAGGCGTTAATCTCGGGTGTGACCTTCTCTACGATCTTGCTGACGAGACCGTCGGAGATTTCTACATCATAGAGGTTCTTGATCTGTTCGGAAATATCTCTCTGGCTCATACCGCAGGAATAGAGGGCAAGGATTTTCTCCTCCATTCCGTCCGCGTTGCGGCTGTATTTCCCGATGATCTTCGGTTCATATTCTCCGTTTCTGTCCCGGGGAATCTTTACATCCACCTCGCCAAGCTGTGTCTTTACCGTCTTTTTCGAGTAACCGTTTCGATAATTTTTGACAGTTCCCGCATCGGCATTTTCCGACACACGCTCGCTTTTTTCGTAGCCCACTCTTGGCAAGCAGCCCGTTTTCGGCAAGAATTTTGCCGATTTTGTGCTCGCTGACGGGATTCCGTCCATTTGCAAAGCTTTTCGGAGCCGGATCCGACCGTAGTTGCCATGATGCTTGTGAAAGCACTTCACTACAGCCTCTTCGATGTCCGAAATTTTCTCTGAACGGATCTTCCTTCTCTGCTTGTAGTAATTGCTCCGCGACACTCCGATTATTTGGCATACTTTGGTTGTGTCGTACTTGTTCAGCTGTTTTTCTGCGAACCGGATTTTTCTTTTGGGTGCTTCGCAAAGTATGCCGCTGCTTTTTTTAGGATCTCATTCTCCAGATGAAGATCATCAAGTTCCTTTTGCATCTTTTTGAGCTTTGCTTCTGTCGGAGTCAGATGACCCGTTCCCACGAACGCCTCGTTGCCTTGGCGTTTGTACTGCTCCACCCAGCGGTAGACCATCGTCACATTCAGTCCGAATTTCTCCGCTACTTCCTTGTGGGGCACTTCCTCTTGCTGTACCAGTTCACAGACTCGTACCTTGAATTCCTTTGTATACTGTCTCATTTTTTGACACCTTCTTTTTCCTGTTTTTTCTATATATACCATTCTCTCTTTTAGGTGTCTACTTCTATTATACAACTTTCTTTGCGATTTTGTACACCGACCAGCCATCTTTCAAACGAACTTCAATTTCGTGTCGTTCTTCGTTTGTTAGGTGTTGACATTTCCTATGTTCTGTGGTATAATTCGGGTTATCCATAGTGATGATCCTTTCAGAGTTGTTCTCAGCCGTCCAATTCTACCTGGGATTTCTTACTATGGATTTCTCTTTGTGTTAATTTTCTATTGCATCTTCATTTTACAATCTGCGTACAGAAAAAATCCGGTCGAAAACCGGATGGGTGATTGACAAACCGCGGCGGGATATTTTACGGCTGACCTTCCGTGATTCTGTCTGTCTGCTCAACCTCCGAAGGAATACTGCCTCAGACGCCGGTAAGGGTGTAGCTGCCGATGTCGGGGTCGATGCTACCGGTATCGCCGGCGAATATCAAAAAAAGTGCAAAATAAGCATGATTAGATCTTGAAAAATAGATAGTTTTCGTGTATAATTAGAATTAACCCTACTGTATGTCCGGAAGAAACAATAAAGCGAGCGATTCGCTTGCTGAAAAAATGGAGGTATTATGAAAAAAATCCTGATTTGTGCAGTCCTGCTTTCGCTCTGCGTTGTCAGCGGATGCAAGAGCAAGACGGAACCCGACGGTACCGAAGCCGTGACGACGACCGCTTCCGTTTCCGTCTCCGAGACTGCCCCCGCCGGAACCCTTCCCACGCTGCCGGCAGATGGGGCTCTGTCCTGCGAAAGAAGCGGCGATACGGTGACGGTAACCGTTACCCTGACCGAGTGCGCGGGACAAGAGGTGTCCCTGCTGGCACTTTCCGATTCGCAGTATCAGTACACATGGCCGGATAATCCGGACGCGCTGTCCGACATCGGGCAGATTACGCTGGACGGACAGGGAAAAGGATCGCTGGTACTGAAGCTGAAGAACGAGACCGATCCGGTCTGCATTATCCTGACCGCTTCAAGCGGCAGCTACATCTCGGAGGTGAACTGACATGGGAAAGAAACTGAATCTGTACCGCGCTGCGGCGGGTTTGCTGACGGGCGGCGTACTGCTTACAGCAGCGCTTCCGGCGCTTCCCACCCTCTCCTTTGCCGATGAGACGGCTCAAACTGTAGAGTCCCGCAAGACGCCGATCATGGGTTGGGCATCCTGGAACGCTTACCGTACCAATATTTCCGAAGAGTCCATCCTCCTACAGGCAAAGATGCTGAAGGAGCTGGGTCTTGCCGATCTGGGCTACGTCTTCGTTAACGTGGACGACGGCTGGCAGGACGGCAGAGGCGCGGACGGCTATGTGAACATCAACACCAGCCGCTTCCCTTCGGGTATGAAGCATCTTGCGGATACCATTCATTCCATGGGACTGAAGGCGGGTATCTACACCGACGCTGGCGCGTCCACCTGCGGCTGGGGCGGCGATCAGGAGTATACCAACGATGACGTCGGACTGCTCGGATACGACGAGCAGGATCTGAACCGCTATCTGGTGGACTGGGGCTACGATTTCATCAAGGTTGACTGGTGCGGCGGCAGAATTCTCGGGCTGAGCCAGCAGAATCGCTATACAACCATCGGCCGTGTGATCTCCGATATTGAGGCCAAGACCGGGGTGGATAAAATCTACAACGTCTGCTGCTGGGAATTCCCCGGCGAGTGGGTCGTTAATGTAGCCGATTCCTGGCGCACGGGCGGCGATATTGATAACAATTTTGATTCCGTTCTCTATCAGATCGACAGAATCAAGTCGCTGGCAAAATACAACGGCC
>CAYOON010000113.1:0-410 GCA_964405595.1 uncultured Lachnospiraceae bacterium
TCACGGAACAGCAGGCAGACCTCCCGGAAAATGCCGGAAAGACGCCACATGTCCTGATCCTCCAGATAGCTGCCGTCACACCACTTGAAAACGAGTACTTTACACTCGTTTTTGCCCGGCTTCAGATAGGGCGTGATGTTGAATTCGCTGGTCATATGGCTGACCTGACTGTAGCCTACAATTTTATTATTGATGTAGAGATAGAAACAGGAGTCAACGCCTTCAAAGTTCAGGAAAATCTCCTTTTCAGCGAGCTGCTTCTCGGTAAGCGTGAAAAATCTCCGCTAAAGCGCCGAGGGATTGTCGTCCGGAACATGGGGCGGATCGCAGGGGTAAGGCGAGTTGATGTTGGCATAGTTGGGGACGTCATAGCCCTTTCCGAGCACATTCTGCCAGTTCATGGGGCCGGT
>CAYOON010000113.1:420-4146 GCA_964405595.1 uncultured Lachnospiraceae bacterium
GCCTCCATCGACAATATTGAGGAGCAAGTGTTCAATTCGTATTACAGATTTTCACCCACGATTTCCGCGAAGGGCGCTCTCGGGGGAATGATATGGGACAAAGTAGGCTCTGGGCTTCTCACAGCCTTTATGCAGAACCTCCAGCGACTTATGATAGACAAATTCCATAAACAATATATCCTCCCTTTCCGAAGAAAATTATTTCATTGTTTCCTGCTTTACCTTATGATCGATGACATGGCGGGATGCAAGTTCGTCCAGGATGTCATCCGGCTTGATTCCAATCTCGACCATGAGAACCAGCAGATGATAGGCAAGGTCGGAGATTTCATACACACACTCTTCCCTACTGTTCTTTGCGCCGATGATGACCTCGGTGGATTCCTCGCCGATCTTCTTGAGAATCTTATCCATACCCTTCTCAAAAAGATAAGTGGTATAGGAACCCTCCTTTTTTTCAGACTTTCTGCCCTCGATCAGCTTGTACAGATCATGGATCGAGAAGGGCTTCTTATCCTCGCCGATGTAGAGGTAGTCGGAGAAGCAGGATTCGGTTCCCGTATGGCAGGCGGGGCCGTCCTTGACGACCGTTACGACAAGCGCGTCTCTGTCGCAGTCGGCCTCGATGGAGACGATATGCTGATAGTTGCCGGAGGTCTCCCCCTTGAGCCAGAGCTCCTGTCTGGATCGGCTCCAGAAGCAGGTCAGTCCCTTCTCCAGACTGATTTGCAGGCTTTCGCGGTTCATGTAGGCGACAGTCAGCACCTGTTTGGTGTAATAATCCTGTACGATGGCGGGAATCAGTCCCTTTTCATCGAATTTCAGCTCATTTATGTTGATCATATTGTTTTCCTTTCGTTATAGCCTTACGGGAATTCCCGAATTTGCAAGTTCACGTTTCAAATCGGCGATTTCCACCTGTCCGAAGTGGAAGATCGACGCGGCAAGTCCGGCATCCACGCCGGGGAGCGTTCTGAACAGGGTGATGAAATCCTCGATCCCTCCTGCACCGCCCGAGGCGATGATCGGGATGGTACAACGCTGCGAGAGAGCGTCCAGCATCTCCAGATCGAAGCCTTTTTTGACGCCGTCGGTGTCGATGGAGTTGACTACCAGCTCACCGGCTCCGCTTTCCTGTCCGCGATATGCCCATTCAAGGGCATCGATGCCGGTGTTCTCCCGTCCGCCTTTCGCGAAAATCGTGAACTTGCCATCCACACGCTTTACGTCCATGGAAAGTACCACGCACTGATCGCCGTACTTCTTGGCGGCGCGTTCGATCAGCGACGGGTCGCGGATGGCGCCCGAATTCACGCTGACCTTATCGGCACCCAGCCGAAGCACACGTTCAAAATCGTCAATGGTGTTGATTCCTCCGCCTACGGTCAGCGGGACAAAAATTTGGGACGCAACCTGTCGAAGGGTATCGGTGAAGAGTTTCCGCCCTTCGAAGGAAGCAGTAATATCATAGAAAACAAGCTCGTCCGCGCCCGACTTGCTGTAATAGGCAGCCAGTTCAACCGGGTCGGCAACGTCCCGGACGCCTTCGAAATTCGTTCCTTTGACGACCTTTCCGTTCCGGATGTCCAGACAGGGGATAATTCGTTTCGCTAACATCAGAATCCCCCTTCTTATCCGCGCGCAAGCTCAATCGCCTTTGAGAGTGAGAGCTTACCGGCATAGAGCGCTTTTCCGAGGATAGCGCCGTAGATGCCCATTTTCGTAAGCGTCGTGATCTCCTTTTCGTAGGTGATCCCGCCGGACGCGATAATCTGAAGCCCGTCGATCTCTGCCAGCTTCTCATAGATGGCAAGATTCGTGCCGGAAAGCGTTCCGTCTTTGGAAATATCAGTGTAGATCACCGTAGAAACGCCCATATCCCGCATTTTGCGGCAAAAATCCAGCGAATCAAGTTCTGTGACCGTCTTCCAGCCGTGGATTGCGACCTTCCCGTCGGAAGCGTCCACGCCGACGGCGATGGATTTTCCGTATTTTTGCACCATCTCGCCAACGAAGGTGGGATTCTCGACGGCGACTGAGCCTAAAATCACTCGTTTCGCGCCTGCTTCCAGATAGGCGTTGATCCGACTCTCATCCCGAATTCCGCCGCCCACTTCTACGAAAAGGCGACCGCTTTCGGTAAGCTTTCGGATGGTATCGAAATTGGAGAGCGTTCCGTCCTTGGCACCGTCCAGATCCACGGTATGCAGATTTTTCGCACCCATTGCAAGGAAACTTTCGGCAATACTGCCGGGATCGTCCGAGTAGACGGTCATTCGGTCGTAGTCACCGTTGGTCAGGCGGACGACCTTTCCGTCTTTTATATCAATCGCGGGATAGATTTCCATGGTCTTCCTCCGTTATCGGAATTTCTGCGAATGCCCGCAGGATGGCAAGTCCCACGTCTCCGCTCTTTTCGGGATGGAACTGGGTTCCGAGGACGAGTCCCTTTCCGTAGTGGCCCTGTACCGCGGCTGTAACGTCGAGATCGCCGTATCTTGCGGTTGCCGCCGTACTATCGGCGCAGTTTTTCGCGTAGTAGCCGTGGACGAAATAGACAAAATCGCCGGGATGAATGCCCGAAAGGAGCGGGCAATCTTGTTTAAAATCCAGACTGTTCCAGCCCATATGGGGGACTTTCAGGTTCCTGTCCAAATCGTTCTCCAGCGGCGCAACTTCACCGCGCAGGAAAGACAGTCCCTCGTGTTCGCCGTATTCGTAGCTCTTCTCGAAGAGCATCTGCATTCCGAGGCAGATCCCCAGAAGGGGCTTGCCGGATGCGATCTCCTCCTTTAGTACGGGGATCAGCCCCGTCTGATCGAGCTTCGCCTTTGCGTCGGCGAAGGCGCCGACCCCGGGGAGAATGTAGCGATCAGCCTGCCGCAGGACAGCCGGATCATCGGTAATCTGGCAGTCCAGACCCAGAAAAGAGAGGGACGCGGAGAGGGAGAAGAGATTCCCCACGCCGTAGTCAATGATTGCGATCATATCAGAGAATCCCCTTTGTTGACGGAATTTTGTCGGCATTCTTTTCATCGACGGCTACCGCCATTTTCAGCGCGCGGGCAAGGCATTTGAAGCAGCCCTCTATGATGTGATGGGTGTTCTTCCCTGCTAGCTTGCGCAGATGGAGATTGATCCCCGCCTCACGAACGAAGGCGAGTAGAAATTCTTCCACCAGCTCGGTATCGAAATCGCCTACCTTGCTCTGCAACGGTTCGATGTGCAGTCCGAGGTAGCTTCTGCCCGAGAAATCTACGGCGGACAGGATCAGCGCCTCATCCATGGGCAGGACGAAGAATCCGTAGCGATTCACGCCACGCTTGTCGCCGATCGCCTTGGCAAAGGCTTGTCCAAGGCAGATGCCTACGTCCTCGACGGTGTGGTGCGCATCCCCCCAGATGTCGCCCTTGCAGGTGATTTGCAGATCGAAATCCCCGTGACGGGCGAAAAGCTCCAGCATATGATTGAAAAATCCGACGCCTGTGTCGATCTGATAGTTCCCGCTGCCGTCCAGATTCAGGGACAGCGTAATATCGGTTTCGGCGGTTTTCCGGATGATTTCTGCTTCTCTCATTTTTTTCCTTACCTTTCTTTCAGGTTTCCGCAAGTATTGCCGTGATGGCATCCATCAGCGCCTGCATCTGCTCCATGGAGCCTACGGTGATCCGCACAAAATCGCGGATTCGTGCGTCGCTGAAGTGACGAACCAGAATTCATCTTGAT
>CAYOON010000113.1:4156-4924 GCA_964405595.1 uncultured Lachnospiraceae bacterium
CCACTGGCGGTTTTCACAGATAGTTTTCGTACAGCTCTCGAAATACGCCTGGTCGGAGATCGCCTCAACTGCCGCCGCCATAGACAAACGGTTGATATTGTAGGGATTAAAGGAGTACTTGATCGTAATCAGATCGGCGATCAGCGCTGGATTTCCGATGGCAAGGCCCACTCTCGCGCCCGCGAGATTGCGGGATTTCGAGAAGGTCTGCACCACCAGCAGGTTCTCATAACGCTCGGTCAGCGGGACAGCCGACTGTCCGCCGAAGTCGATGTATGCCTCGTCTACGATCACCAGTCTGTCGGGATTGGATGAAACCAGTCTCTCAATCTCTGCCGGGGACAGATAGGTTCCCGTTTGGGCGTTGGGATTTGCGATTACCACGTTCTCGGGACGGTTTCTATAGTCGTCCACGCGAATGGTGAAGGTATCATCCAGCGGGATCCGGGAATAGGGGATCCCGTACAAATCGGCGAAGACACTATAGCATCCATAGGTCACGTCCGGGAAGATCAGCGGGTGATCCTTGTCGCAAAACGCTTGAAACGCGAACGCCAGCACCTCGTCCGAACCATTTCCCACGAACACCCGATCCTCGCCGACGCCATAGAAGCGGGCGATAGCGGCGTGCAGCGGTCGAACGGTCGGATCGCTGTACAGATTTAACTTTCCGACAGCTTCCCTGTCCAGCACGTCCAGCACCTTGGGGGACGGCGGGAAGGGGGATTCGTTGGTGTTGAGCTTAATGTATTTCTGATCGGTAGGCTG
>CAYOON010000113.1:4934-6531 GCA_964405595.1 uncultured Lachnospiraceae bacterium
GTAGGCTGCTCACCGGGAACGTAGGATACGAGATTTTTGTGATTTTCTGAAAAGAATCTGCTCATTTGATTTCCTCGAATCTGGATTCGACCGCCTTTGCGTGAGCGGACAGACCCTCGTGACGGGCGAATTCGGCGATGTCCTTGTATGCCTTTTCAAGAGCGGGTTCGGTATAGTAGAGGTACTGGGATTTCTTCACGAAATCGTCTACCGAGAGCGCGGACGAGAATCTCGCGCTGCCGCCGGTGGGGAGCGTATGATTGGGTCCCGCGAAGTAGTCGCCCACAGGCTCGGGGGTGTTCTTCCCCAGGAAGATGGATCCGGCGTTGGTGATCTTGTCCAGATATTCGAAGGGATTCTCCACGCAAAGCTCCAGATGCTCGGGCGCGATCAGATTCGCCGTCTCGATTGCTTTTTCCAGACTGTCGGTGATGATAATCTTTCCGTTGTTATCAATGGATGCCCTTGCGATCTCGCTTCTTTCGAGGAGGGCGATCTGCCGTTCAAGCTCGTCTTTGACTGCGTAGGCAAGTTCCTCGCTGTCGGTAACCAGAACGGCGGTTGCAAGCTTATCATGCTCCGCCTGCGAGAGCAGATCGGCGGCAACATGGATGGGATTGCAGCTGCCGTCGGCAAGTACGAGAATCTCGGATGGACCGGCGATCATGTCGATGGAGACCAGTCCGAAAACCAGCTTCTTCGCGATAGCGACGAAGATATTGCCGGGGCCTACGATCTTGTCCACCTTGGGGACGCTCTTCGTACCGTATGCCAACGCGCCGATCGCCTGCGCGCCGCCGCACTTCACGATCAGATCCACACCGCAGAGTTTGGCGGCGACCAGCATCTCCGCCTTGATCTTCCCGTCTCTGCCGGGAGGGGTGGACATCACGAGCTGCCGCACGCCCGCGATCTTCGCAGGGATGGCGTTCATCAGTACGGTGGACGTCAGGCTTGCCGTGCCGCCCGGGACATAGATTCCCGCCTTTTCGATAGGGGTGAACTTCTGTCCGAGTACGATTCCGTCCGCTTTTTCGATGGAAAAGTCCGAGCGGAGCTGCTTTCTGTGGTAAAGCTCGATATTCTCCTTTGCACGGCGCAGGATGTCGATGAAATGCGGATCGACTGCGTTCCATGCTTCTTCTATCTCGGCATCGGTAACGATCAGACTGTCCGGACAAACCTTGTCGAACTTCTCGCTGTATTTTTTCAGCGCTTCGTCACCGTTTTCTGCAACGTCGGCGAGGATTGCCTTGACCGTTTCCTCCTGCTCGGGATAGGAGGCGATGGCGCGATTCAGAATCTCTTCTTTTTGTATATTTTTCTCTTGAAAAATGCGAATCATGGTCTTTCCTTTCGGTATTGTTCAGCGATTGCGGAGTTTTTCCACAATTCGCGTAATCTCATTCGATTTGAATTTTCCGGCAGTCTTGTTGGCGATCAATCTTGCACTAATGGGGACGATTTCTTCATAAACACAAAGGTTGTTTTCCTTGAGTGTCGTTCCCGTCTCCACGATGTCCACGATCACGTCCGACAAGCCCCTCACATTCTTTTACTCTTTCAGCCACTCCTTGCTTCACTTTCTTGGCGAGGG
>CAYOON010000114.1:0-6524 GCA_964405595.1 uncultured Lachnospiraceae bacterium
ATTTGAGCCTACTTTGGTAGTCGCTACCACTTATCAGGCGATCTCGGGATCCGGAAAGACCTTCCGGGAGTGGCCCGAGATGCTCGACAACGTGATCCCCTACATCGGCGGCGAGGAAGAGAAGAGCGAGAAGGAGCCGCTGCGGATCTGGGGTGAAGTTGTGGACGGTCAGATCGTCAAGGCCAAGGAGCCTGTGATTACGACCCAGTGTATCCGCGTACCCGTTACCGACGGTCATACTGCCGCAGTCTTTGTTAATTTCAAGAATAAGCCGACCAAGGAAGAGATCCTGCAATGCTGGAAGGAGTATTCCGGATTGCCCCAGTCTCTGAAGCTGCCCAGTGCTCCCGAGCAGTTCCTGACCTACTTTGAGGAGGATAACCGTCCCCAAGCCGCTTTGGATCGTGATCTGTACGGCGGAATGGGCGTTTCCATCGGCAGGCTGCGTGAGGACAGCGTTTTCGACTATAAGTTCGTAGGACTTTCCCACAATACCCTTCGCGGTGCCGCCGGCGGTGCTGTGCTGATTGCCGAGCTTCTCTGCGCACAGGGTTATATCACGAAAGATTAAAATTTGCCATGAACGCGAGTATTGACATATCAAACGTCGTACTGAAAACTGAAAGGCTGACACTCCGACCGTGGAGACCGGATGATCTGGCGGATTTCTATGAATACGCATCGGTAGACGGAGTCGGACAGATGGCAGGCTGGATGCCGCATAAAAGTATCGAAGAATCACGGGAGATTCTTGATCGCTTCATAGCCCACAAGAAAACTTTTGCTATTGCGTATAACGGCAAGGTGATCGGTTCGATAGGGATTGAAGAATACGAAGAAACCGAGCTGCCCGAACCCGAGTATCGGGAGAAATCGGGCAGAGAACTCGGCTATGTCCTGTCAAAGGATTATTGGGGAAGAGGAATCATGCCGGAAGCGGTAAACGCGGTGGTCAGATATTTGTTTGACGACCTGAAGCTGGATTTTATCGTCTGCGGTCATTTTACGGATAACAATCAATCCAAAAGAGTGCAGGAAAAATGCGGTTTCAAACACTTGAGGCTCATAAAATACGAAACCGCATATGGAACCGAGAAAGATTGTTGGATTTCTATCCTGAATCGCCAATAAGTATCGAGGATGTCACGAAATTCGTGACATCCTCGTACTTTTATACTCTTCCGTACCGGGCTGCGCAGCCCAGTGCGTTCTCGATTCGCAGCAGGCGATTGTATTTGCAGATCCGTTCGCCTCGGGCGGGCGCGCCGGTCTTGATCTGCCCTGTTCCAAGGGCTACCGCCAGATCGGCGATGGAGGTATCCTCGGTCTCGCCGCTTCTGTGGGAGAGAACGGCGCGATAGCCGTTCTCTTTGGCGAGAAGCACCGCTTCGATGGTTTCGGTCAGTGTGCCGATCTGGTTGGGCTTGATCAGAATCGCGTTCGCCGCCTTCGCGTCGATGCCATGCTGCAAACGCTTGCGATTTGTGACGAACAGATCATCGCCCACGATCTGAATTCCGGCGTCGGTCAGATAGGGATAGCGCGAATTCTGTCCCGCCTTCCGGCAGATCTCTGTGAATCGGGTGAAGCTCTCCCAGTCGTTCTCCGAGAAGGGATCCTCGATGGAGAGGATCGGGAAACTGTCGCACAGCTTGCGGTAATGTTCAATCAGTTCGGGAACGGTGAACTCCTGATCAGCCTTGGGGAGGTGGTACCCACCATCTTTCGCCCATTCGCTGGATGCCACGTCCAATGCGATCCCGATTTCCTCACCGGGACGATAGCCCGCTTTTTCGATTGCGCCCACCAGATAGGACAACGCCTGTTCGTCGCTGTCCAGATCGGGAGCGAATCCGCCTTCGTCTCCCACGGCGGTGGACAGCTTCTCTGCGGACAGCAGCTTCTTCAGCGCGGCGTAGACCTCGGTGCCCATCCGCATGGCTTCCGCAAAATCGGACGCTCCCACCGGCATGATCATAAACTCCTGAATGTCCAGATTGTTGGACGCGTGTGCGCCGCCGTTGAGAATGTTCATCATCGGTACGGGAAGAATCCGCGCGCTGCTCCCGCCCAGATAGCGGAAAAGGGGGAGCGAGTACGCCTTTGCCGATGCCTTCGCGCAGGCAAGGGACACGGCTAGGATTGCATTCGCGCCCAGATTGTCCTTGTTTTGTCGCCCGTCCAGTTCGATCATGGTGCGGTCGATTTTGCTCTGCTGATCGGCACGCATACCGACGAGCGCCTTGTTGATCGGTCCGTTTACGTTCTCGACCGCCTTGAAAACCGACTTTCCGCCGTATGCGGCATCTCCGTCCCGCAGTTCGCACGCTTCGAACATTCCTGTGGAAGCACCAGAGGGAACCGATGCCGAAGCTGCTACTCCCGAACAGAGGCATACCGTTGCCTCAACGGTGGGGGTTCCTCGCGAGTCGAAGATCTGCCTTGCGTGAATCTGCTTAATAATACAATCGGTGAGTTGATTCATAGTCCATACCATTCCTTTTCAGTATTTGCCTGTCTATGAAATCAGTATTTGCTGAATTTGCCTGCTTATTCTGCGAATTTTAAATAAAAATTCATAAAATACGCTTTACAAAACCGAAAGAGCGTGCTATAATGCTCTATAAGTTATGTGTTATGAAGCCAAAATGAGAGGGTACTATGAAAAATAAAGCAAAATGGGTGCAAAGAATCTGTCTGATTCTTTCGCTGATCTGGATGGTGGTGATTTTCGCGTTTTCCGCGCAGAACGGGGAAACGTCGTCCAAGACCAGCGGCAAGGTGGTAGACAAGGTCGCGCCTGTCGTCGTACCAAACTATGAAAAGCTTCCCGAGAAGCAGAAGACCGAGAAGAAGGAAGGACTTACCTATATTATCCGGAAAGGTTCCCATTTTTCCGAATACGCTCTTCTGGGACTGCTGCTGTCTTTCTCTATGCCTTTTGATCGCATGAAGCGGCTGTATACCTCGCTGATCGCTATGGGAATCTGCGTTCTGTACGCGATCTCCGACGAGATTCATCAGAAGTTCTCCGGAGGACGAACAGCGGCTGCCGTCGATGTGCTGATCGACTCCATGGGCGCGCTTGTGGGCGTGCTTTGCGCCTGTCTGATTCTTTGGATCGTGGTACAATGGCAAAAACGGCGTAAGACTACGCAAAATAAGAAAAAACGTACTCCGGCAGCTTGATTGCAGGAGTACGCTTTTCTGTTTTTTACAGGATCGATACGCTGTAGGCTACCCGATATTCTTTACCGGCTTCCAGTGATATAACGTGCGGTTTCCCCGGAAACTCGCAGTTTTCCCCGACAATGGCGTTCATGCCGTTCCAAGGCTCGATACAGACGAATGGCGCGTTTTTGCCTTTGGGCGTCCAGATCCCGAGGGTGTAGAAACCGTCAAAGTCCATTTCAACTCCGCGACCAAAGTTGTCGCACAGTCTGACTTTCTTTGATTCCAGCCCATCCAGCATCAGCGCGTCTCTGTCGAAGAGGTCGTAAGAGAGAGGAAGGGTATCGGTGTCCTTCAGATAGTTCTTTATCCATTCCTTGATCAGTACGCCTTCCGGTGCGATAAAGCGATCGGCTGTGCAGGGCTTGTCGAAAACCAGCTTGTGATCGGAGAACTTTGCTCCCGGCGTGAAGGGCAGACAGAATCCGGTATGCCCGCCGAGCTGGAAATACATGGTTTCATCCGATCGGTTTTCGATCGAGAATTCCGTGCGAAAACCGCGATCGGTCAGTCTGTGAGTGACAAGGAAGCGGAATCGGAAAGGGAAGGACGCTAGCGTTTTCGGATTCTCTGTCAGTTCCAGCGTGACGAAGGAATCCTCCTTCTCCACCAGTGTGAACTCGCTTTTTCTGGCGAATCCGTGCTTTTGCAGGGGATAGCTTTTCCCGTTTAACCGATACAAATCATCCTTCAAAAAGCCAATTATGGGAAAAAGGATCGGGTTGTGACCGTTCCAATAGGAGGGATCGCCCGTCCAGATGTACTCCCGGTCGCCGCAGACCATGGAGATCAGCTCGGCACCCATGGTATCGACCGTCGCGGATATGTTTTTATTGATTAGCTCGAATTGCATGCGGATATATCCTGCCTTTCCAGAATACGGATAGGGTGCCGCATGATGTGCGACACCCCGAAGTAATTCCGTGATGAATTCCGATTATTCGGTGATCTCTTCTTCGTCAGCGGCAATGTCGTCGGCAGCGTCGCAGCAGCAATCGCAATCGCAGCTGTCTTCGCATTCGTCGCAGTCGAAGTCGCACTCCTCGTAATCGTCGATGGTGCTTTCATCTGCCTCAGCCAGAGCAGCCTTCTTCTTGTCGGCAAGCTTCTTGCAGATGATCGTAACGGTAGTTGCTACTACGGTTGCAAGACCGATAATCATCAGAATCTTTGCAAGGGTAGAACCACAGGATTTTTCTCTTTCTTCCATTTCAAAATACCTCCATGTGCTTTTTTAATAGTATAACACATTTATTGACAATGTTACATGAAAAAACTGTAAGTAAAATGTTAAATTTCTGTGATATTGTAAATATTATGCAAATATCCGAATATTATAATTGAAATTTCCGCGAATATATGTTATAATACATAGGAAAATATAGATATGATGCGGACGGACAATCCTATGGTTTTTTTAATCGACAACAGGGTAGATCTCTTATCCCTTACCTATGAAGAACTGCGCGATTTCGTGAAATCGGAGTTGTCGGAGCCAGCATTCCGGGCAGACCAGATCGCGAAATGGCTGTCGGTCGGCGCATCCTTTGATCAGATGACCAATCTGTCCGCTGCTTTCCGCGAAAAATTGAAGCAAACGGCGATTTTGCCCTATCCGAGGATCGAGGAAAAATATGTCTCAAAGCTGGATGGAACGGTGAAATATCTGTTTTCCCTCCACGACTCGCAGCTGATCGAAAGCGTTGTGATGCAGTACGAGCACGGAACCACAATCTGCATCTCCTCGGAAGCGGGATGCCCCATGGGATGCCGTTTCTGCGCCTCTACCATCGGCGGAAAGGTGAGAAATCTTCTCCCGTCGGAGATGCTTGGACAGGTTTTGGTTGCTTCGCGCGATCTTGGCATCCGGATTTCGGGCGTCGTTATGATGGGAATCGGCGAACCGCTGGATAATTATGACAATACCATCCGTTTCCTGCGGCTGATCAGCAGCGAACACGGTTTGAATTTAAGTCCCCGGCACATCTCGCTCTCTACTTGCGGGATCGTGGATCGGATCTACGATCTGGCAGAAGAGGATCTGCCGATTACGCTGTCCATCTCGCTGCATGCCTCTGACGATGAGACGAGAAGCGCGATCATGCCGGTGAATAACAAGTGGAGCATCGACCGCCTGCTGACGGCGTGCAGAGATTACTTCGACCGTACTTCGAGAAGGATCTCCTTCGAATATACGCTGATTGCGGGGAAGAATGACAGCAAGGAACAGGCGCTGGCGCTTGCGGGACTGCTCAAAAGATACATGGGCGATCGCCCGCTGCACGTCAATCTGATTCCGGTCAATCCCGTAAGGGAGAGGGGATTTCAGAAATCCGGCAGAGAGCAGGTCAACGCGTTTTGTCAGACGCTTTGCAAAAACGGAGTCAATGCGACGGTTCGCAGAAAGTTGGGCGGCGACATCGACGCCTCCTGCGGACAGCTTCGGCATAAAAGTCAGTAGTTTGTAGGAAAAATCATCTGGGAAGGAGGGAAGACCATGCACTGGTTCGGAAAAAGCGACATCGGAAAAAGCAGGGTAGACAATCAGGACTGTTTCGTCATGCGTACCATTGATTCCGAAAACTCGCTCTATATCGTCTGTGACGGAGTAGGAGGCGCCAGAGGCGGCGCGGTTGCCAGCTCCATGATTTCAAATATTTTCGCCGATTCGGTGGCAGCACAGATGGCCGAGCGGATCAGGGAGAAAAAGTCCGGCAGATTGTCGGAGACCACTATCCGGGACGTACTTCTTTCGGCACTGCATACCGCAAGGGAGACGCTCTGCGAAACGGCAAGGTCGGATCCCGCTCTTTCAGCCATGTCCACCACACTGGTGGTACTCCTTTTGATGAAATCCTTTGCATACATCCTGAACATAGGCGACAGCCGCGCGTATATCTATACATCCGGGAGCCTGTCGAGACTGACGAAGGATCACTCCTTTGTGCAGGGACTGGTGGACAGCGGCGTGCTGTCCTCGGATGAGGTCAAGAATTACGCCTACAAGAATTATATTACCCGCTCGGTGGGGCTTTCCTCCGATTCTACTCCCGATCTTTACAAAGTCTCCCTGTCCGAGCTGAACGAGTACACCTTCCTGCTTTGCTCGGACGGACTTACCAATATGGTGCCGGACAGCGAGATCGAAAAGATTCTCTCGGGCTCCGGCTCCGCGAAATCGAAGACCGAGAAGATGATTCAAAAGGCCAACCGCAACGGTGGTCTTGACAATATCACGGTTCTTCTCGTATCCGGGAAGAATTGATTCAGACCCCTATTTACACCCAAAAAGG
>CAYOON010000115.1:0-6445 GCA_964405595.1 uncultured Lachnospiraceae bacterium
TCTGCCATATAAAATATGCACCTCCAAAAGTGTCTAACTTTGGGGGTGCATATCACAAGAATGCGGACTTCGGTTAGCTATTCTTTTATGAATTTTGAATCAGAAGACGGGATGCCGCCATCGTCTGTGACGTACCGTTCCGCTTTCATGTGCAGATCGTATTTCTCTCTTAACTGTGCGATCTTCTCCATCATGGGTGAAGCATGATGGAGATCGAGCGCTTTTTGATTTTCCCAAATATCGATCAGCAGAACCGTTTCCGGGTCGCTTGCGGACAGGAAGTACGCATATCGCAGGTTTCCGGGCTCTTTGCGAATGAGGTCCGCGGTTCCGCTGCTTTCCATTTCTTCGACAAACTTACGGGCATTGCCGTCTGCTCCGGTATAATACAAATTTACCACAATACTCATACCGATTGCACCTCCTATTTGAAAATATACCCCATTTTGTTTCAAATTTGATACAATTTCTGTACTCATCTATACGAAAGTGAGGCGTTTTTCAAATCATTGCTTTCTGAACGCTTCCAGACCCTTTTTCAGGCGGTTCAAACCGTCCTCAATCCGGGCGCGGGGACATGCGATGTTCAGACGCAGGAAATGGTTTCCATTTCCGCCGTAGACAGAGCCTGCGTTCAGCCACAATCCCGTATTCTTACGGATATAGGCTGCCAGCACCGCCGAATCGTCGGTGTACGCCGAGACATCCAGCCAGAGCAGATAGGTCGCCTCGCAGGGGAGTACCTTCACGTCGGGAATCTTTTCACGCACGAAATCACAGACCATCGTTTTGCTTTCGAACAGGTATTCCCGCAGGGCGTCCAGCCATTCCCCGCCCTTCGTGAAGGCGGCGACAGCGGCATCGATTCCGAAGGCGTTCGGTTCGCCCACCTCGTCGGTGTTGACCCCTCTCCAGACCTTATGCCGGAGGATCGGATCGGATACCACGATCGCGGAGGTATGCAGTCCGGCGATATTGAACGTCTTGGTGGGTGCCAGACAGGTCACGGCAATCCGCTTGCAGGTTTCGCTAACCGTCGCGAAGGGTACGTATTCCTTCCCGGGATCGGTCAGATCGCAGTGGATCTCGTCGGAGATCACGACGACGCCGTACTTTTCGCACAGATCTCCGATTTTGGCGAGGGTTTGCTTATCCCAGATCTTGCCCACAGGGTTATGGGGATTGCAGAGAATCATCAGCGAGGTCTGGGGGTTAGCCAGCTTCACCTCCAGATCGACAAAGTCGATGGAGTAGGCGGATCCGTCGTAGACCAGCGGGCATTCGAGCACGTTTCTGCCATTGTTTAGGATGGAGTTATAGAAAATGTTGTAGACAGGCGTCAGGATCAGGACGTTCTCGGCAGGGGTGGTCAGCTTGCGGACGCAGGCGGAGATGGCGGCAACCACGCCGGTGCAGAAGATCATCTCCTCCCGCTCGAAGCGGTAGCCGTGGCGGCTCTCCCACCAGCCGATATAGGCATCCCGCCATGCGTCGGGGGTGCCGGTATAGCCGAAGATGCCGTGGGCGGCGCGTTTCTCGATGGCTTCTCGCACCGGGGGAGCGGTGGGAAAATCCATGTCGGCTACCCACATGGGCAGTTCGCCGTCAAGGATGTCCCACTTTTCGCTGCCCGTGCCGCGACGGTCAACCAGTTCGTCAAAATCGTATTGCATAAGGATGATTCTGCCTTTCTATTACTTTTTCGTAAATTTGAGGGAATCCAGGTTGTAATTGCCGGGATTGGAGCCTTCAGCGACGATGGTGAAGGTATGCACGCCCGCCGAAAGGTTGACATCCGGGAGAGTGTATTCATTCCAGACGCCGTTTTTGGCGGAGTCGCCCCATGTGTCGGTGACTTTGAAAGACAGATCGGCAACCTTTACCCCGTCAACATAGAGGGCGCCTGTGCGGTTGGAGGAATCGTATTTCGCGTCGTTCTTCTTGCCGCAGTTGACCCGAATAGTCATGCTGTAGCTTCCGCCCGCCTTGACGTTCGCGTCAAAGGTGAGCAGATCGCCCGCGATCTTGAAGGGCTTGACGAAGCCTTCGCCGGTATAGCCCTTCCACTCGCCGTCCACCTTCATGACATTGAGTGCCGATGTATCCTGCGAACGCAGCTTCGCATTTTCCAGCTCATAGAGCGTTCCGTTCTCGATCACGGGCAGTCCGGCTGCGGGATCGTCCTCACCCTCGCCCACCTTCTCCGAGAAGCTGAACCAATCCAGCGACACGTCCAGTTTGCCGTTCGAGGCGGTGCGGAACTCCAGATAGATGGCAGACAGCGCGTCGTCGGTATTCTTACAGGGCGCGGTAATTGTATGCCATGCGCCGTCGGAGGGCAGGTCGATCTGCGCAAGAATCTTATCGCCGACGCCCGTTTCGAACACGGTCAGAGTTCCGCCCGTGGACGAGCGCACACGCAGGGTGATGGTCTTTTTATCCGCCGCAAGGATGCGGGCAAAGCCCAGATAGGATCCGCTGGTCTGCGTCGAAACGGTTCCCACGGTGCCGGTTGTGAAGCCGTGCAGATCGGAAGCACTTTCCGCCTCTACCTTCTCAAAACCGTTGACCGAGGCGTCACCTGTTACGAATTTCATCGAATCGAGGTTATAATTGCCCGGATTGGAGCCTTCGGCAACGATGGTGAAGGTATGCTTACCTTCCGAAAGCTCGATATTCGGGTAGGTATATTCCAGCCATACGCCGTTCTTGGAGCCGTCTCCCCATGTATCGGTGACTTTGAAGGACAGATCGGCAACCTTTTCGCCGTCAATATAGAGCGTACCCGTTCGGTTGGAGGAATCGTATTTCGCGTCGTTCTTCTTGCCGCAGTTGACGCGGATGATCAGGCTGTAGGTACCGCCCGTCTTGACGTTTCCGTCAAAGGTGAGCGCGTCGCCCGTGGTCTTGAAGGGCTTAATGAAGCCATCGCCGGTGTAACCCTTCCACTCGCCGTCCACAAACAGGGGGGTGGAGTCGTCTTTGGGCTGCAATTCGGCATTTTCCAGCTCATAGAGGGTGCCGTTTTCGATGGCAGGCAGGGCGGAGCTTTCATCGGACGAAACGTCTGCCTCGGCAGGCTCTACGATACCTGCCGACTGAACGGTCAGGGTCATAGCCTTGGCGGTATCGGCGAACTTGACGTACAGCGTCGTGCCGTCAAGATAGTATCCTTCGCTTGCCGCATCATAGTTTGCAAGCGTGGAGTATGCGGTCAGCGTTTTGCCGTCCAGCGTTACGCTGCTGACTTTGCCTACATGGTGGATGATCAGATTATAGGAACGGTCTACAGGCGTGAATACCGCAGCGTTTCCGTTGAAGCGTTCGCCGATGGCAAGGGTGACGGTTCCGCCGACCTGCGTGCAGGTGTAGGTGGTGGTGGAGTAGGCGTTTTCGGTCTGGTATTTCCGGCTGGTGCCGTCGTCCTCGTAGAGGGTATAGGTGGAGGTTCCGCGGGGATAGATGTCAAGGGTCAGCGGATCCAGCGGGTACTCGTCGGCATAGTTGACGTCGGGACCCATGGGGATGATCGCGCCCGCCTTCACGAAAACGGGGATCTCCGTAAGCCCTGCGGGAACCCGGAGCGTTCTGCCGTTCTCTCCGCCCTCGTAGCGTTCGCCGGTGTAGTAGTTATACCATGTGGTATTAGGAGGGAACCAGACCGAAACGGTCGTATCCTTCGCCTGGGTGGCAGGCGCGACGAGGAACCAGTCGCCCAGATAGTACTGCCTGTTCAGATCCCACGCGTCGGGATTGTTCTGGCTGCCGTCCTCAAGAATCATAGCGCGCATCATGGGAACGCCGGCGGAATAGCCCTGCCATGCGGTGGTGTAGAGATAGGGATAGAGCGCGTAGCGGATCCTGAGGTTTTCCTTCAGGGTCTCCTGGGCGGTTTCATTGTAAGTCCAAGGCTCGCGGCCGCCGTGACCGTGGGTACGCATGATGGCACTCCATGCGCCGAACTGCGCAACCCAGCGGGTATACAGCGCATCGGAGGGACGGCTCTTGAATCCGCCCAGATCGCAGGAGGTCGCCCAATAGCCGATCAGACCGGTATCCAGCGCGTATCCGATCTGGTAGGTCAGATCGGCCTCGGTGGGATCGATATCGCCCGACCATGCGGTAGCGAAATGCTGTCCCGCGTAGCTGCCCCGGGTTATGAACATGGGACGGCTGGCGTCGGTATAGGCCTTCCACGCCTCGTATGCGCCCAGGGCGGCGAAGGTGGGAGCGGTATTGGAGCCCAGCACGTCGAATTCGTCCGGCCAGAACCAGTCGCCGAATCCGGTGGTGATTACGCTGTCCATGTAGGACTTTACCCACTTATCCGAGTAAGGCGGCTTGAAGAGCTGCGCTCCGCCGGATGCCTCGGGCGTTCCGGCGTTGTTGTGCAAACCGACATGGAAGCCCATTTCCCTTGCGATCTCGAACATCTTCGCAATATCGGGAAATTTCTTGGTATCGTTGCTCCACATCTGATTGCCCCATTTTTCTCCGGCGCTGTGGTTGGCCTCTTTGACGTTCACATCGCCCCGCCAGCCGTAGTCGAAGACGTAGCTGTCGCAGGGATATCCTTCCTCGCGAAGTCGGGTGATCCATTCGATGAACTCGGCCTGCGTGGCGTTTTCATTGCCGTATTTGGAGAGCATGGAGCCAAGCGCCCACTTGCCGTAAAGCTCCATCCGTCCCGTAATCTCGGCGTACTCATTCAGGATGCTCTTGAAATCGGGGCCGTACATATAGAAGTAATCCAGATAGCCCTCGGTCTGGAATCCGCCGCCTTTTTTGAAGAAGGTGGTGTTCTGGCTGATCGTATTCAGAAAGACGCCGTAGCCCACCGTACTCATGAAGAAAGGCGCGACCACCCGTCCGTGAGACATGGTGAACTCTGTGAAATCCTGCGAATAGCGGTTCAGGTTACGTCTGCGGCCGTGATCGCCCGATCCGAAGCCGAAGATACCGCCCGCGTTTGCGGAGCCTTCCTTCTTTCGCACGCCAACCGTCTTGCCCTGGGTGTAGATACCTTTATCGGTATCGCCGCTGATCAGATTGCCGTCCAGATCGTACAGGCTGACCCGGAAGGGTGCTGCCTGAATACGCAGCTCCATGGATTCGGTACGGATCACCGCGCCTTCGTCGGTTTCGACGTAGACGTGCTTGACATCATCGAAGACTTCCTTCTGTACCATGTAATATTCCGGATCCTCGGGACGGTAGCCGTTCGAACCGTTTGCCGAATACTGCACTCTGGCGGTTCGCGCGGAGCAAAGCTCTACCGTCAGCTGCTCCTTTTCGTCGTCGAAGACGAATACGTTGCTCTCATGGGTGATTGTGACGGGAGCGGTGCCGGGCTTCGGCGCGTCTGTACCAAACGTCGGCTCGCCCGTATTGACACCGGGGGTCGTCTGATTGCTCATGGTGGTAGTCTCCTTTGATCCCTTGGAGCCGCATCCGGCAAGTGCCCCCGCAAGCAACGCGGCGGACAGACAGAACGCGGTCGTTCTCAAGATGGGTTTCATGCGTTTTTCCTCGCTTTCAATTCCGTTTGGTACAATTATATAGAATTCTGCCGTATAAATCAAGACACAAATAGAAAATGTGTACAAATCTTCAATGATATTCGCGAAAAATCAAATTTTTTTCAACGCCGAGACGCCGAGTACTCGAAAAAAGCTGCGCTTTTTAAAAAGGCAGGGGGCTGCAAAAAAAGCGTATCGAAAATGAAATCGACCAAAGGAGACGCCGATCAAAGTCGGGCTGAAATGCTTGATCTTTGACGGGATTTCTTGTTTTTATTTCCTATCTGATCTTCAGCGGAGGACGCTAGACAGCGGAAAGCGAGGGGGAAGAATGATCTCAAGTGCCGAACACTCTTCCCCCTCGCGCTCCCCTTTCACTTGGCTGCCGCCGTCGGCATCCGTTCGTCTCTGCTCCCCATGTCAGGACTTTACCCCCACATGTCCCGTGCAAATGCCGACGGGATGAAGTTTGCGGTAATCTGTAGTTTTTTGTTGTAGTGACCCAGCCAAAATCGGGCATAAATGTCTGACTCTGGCCGAGCTACTGTTTTGCTTTTGGTATCAGGTTTTTTAGCCTCGCATAGCTGCGTAATCAAAGTCCAGTGCTGTCGCCTTTACATACTATTTTCGTCTTGGACGGATCAATCCGGTCGGGCTCCAGAATCAGCTCGTCGATACTGTCGGCGCAGATGGTTCCGGAGGTGGGGTTCAGCACGCTCTCGATCTTGCTGTCGATCTCGGCATCCACGGTGGAATACTCAAAGGCCAGCGTGGTTCCGATCAGCTTACAGTTCTTCATGACCAGATTCTCGATGTAGCACATCCCCTGCAAACTCTCGATGGTACAGTTAATCAACGTCAGATTCCGGGCGTTCCAGCCCAGATACTCGCCCGAGATGAAGGAGTCGTAGACGGTGACGTTATTG
>CAYOON010000116.1:0-6435 GCA_964405595.1 uncultured Lachnospiraceae bacterium
TTCATCTCGAGTCTGTCGGGATCGTTTTTCTTGTTTTTCTTGGTATTGTAGTTTCTCTGCTTGCACTCGCTGCAAACCAACGTAATCTTTACTCTCAAGTTCGGCACCTCCTGAATTATTAGAAACCGCGGTCGTCCACGGCTCCCGTATACCTCCCTCAGCAAAAAGAGTGCATACGGCTCCGTCCGATGCCTAAAAAAGGCACGCAAACAAAACCCTCCTTGCAGAGGTAGTACCAGTTTAGCATATTTCTTCCCCTTTGTCAAGGGCTTTTTCGGATTTTTTTGATTTTTTTACTAAAAAAATCCGACTGTCAGGGATCCGACAGTCGGATTTTGCTAGATATATTATGTCTCGTCGGACTTAAACAGTTCTTTCGCTGTAGTTGCCAGAGCGGCGAGTCCCTGCATCTGCGACGGGATAATAATCTTGGTGGATCTGCCGTCGGCTACCTTCTCCATGGACTCCAGCGACTTGATGGCAAGGAAGCCTTCTCCGGGAGCCGCCTCGTTAATCATGCGGATACCGTCGGCGGTCGCCTTCTGGACGGTCAGGATCGCTTCCGCTTCACCCTCGGCTCTGCGGACTCTCGCTTCCCGATCCGCCTCTGCGGCAAGGATCGCGGACTGCTTCTCTGCCTCGGCCGCCAGAATCTTGGACTCCTTCTGACCTTCCGCGATCAGGATCGCCGACTTCTTCTCACCTTCGGCACGCAGGATCGCTTCGCGGCGTTCGCGCTCCGCCTTCATCTGCTTCTCCATGGCGTCCTGAATCTCTCTGGGCGGCATGATATTCTTCAGCTCCACGCGGTTGACCTTGATTCCCCAAGGGTCGGTCGCCTCGTCCAGAATGGAGCGCATTCTCGTGTTGATGACGTCACGGGAGGTCAGCGTCGCGTCCAGCTCCAGCTCACCGATGATGTTTCTGAGGGTGGTAGCGGTCAGATTCTCGATTGCCGCCATAGGATTGGCAACACCGTAGGCATACAGCTTACAGTCGGTGATCTGATAGAACACGACCGTGTCGATCTGCATCTTTACATTATCCTTGGTGATAACAGGCTGAGGCGGGAAATCGGCAACCTGCTCCATCTTGAGCACGTTCTTGGCGATCCGGTCAATGAAGGGAACCAAGAAGTGAATACCCGTCTCCCAGGTCTTGTAGTAGCGTCCGACTCGCTCGACAACCGCCGCTCTCGCCTGCGGAATGATCCGGATTCTGCTGATCAAAATAATGAGGAGCAGCAGTACAAACAGGGCGATCACGATTGTCACGATGCTTCCCGACGACAGCGTCTCGGCAAGTACATTGGGCATAAACTGTAATAATTTCATAGTCTTTTCCTCCGTTTCATCTTTCTGATTGGTTTTTTATTTGCCTTTCGGCATGATTATTGAACACTTGCGTTTTTGGGTGCCGGCTCGCAGATCAGCTTGACGCCCCGGATCTCCAGAACGCTGACCAATGTATCCGGCTCGATCACCGAACCGTCGGCGGTTCTCGCAGTCCAGCGCTTGCCGTCCACCTTAACCTCGCCGGTCTGGGCGATGTTGTCGATCCGCTCGGTGACGATGGCAATCTTCCCCACCACCATATCGGCGTTGGTAGGCTGGTAGTTTCCTTTCTGGATATGACGCTTTACCAGCGGTCGGGTCAGAAGCAAAAGCAGCGCCGACACAGCTACATAGGTGACAATCTGGATCACAATTTGATCCGGCATCACAATCGACAGCACCAGCGACACAATGCCCGCCGGGATGAACCAGACCGCTACCAGCGCGGTAGTCGTCAGTTCGGAAATTACCGCCATCAGAATCAGTCCAATCCAAACATAAAGCATAATATTGACTCCTTTCTCTACCGGTTGCAGCAACAGGCTGCGAATCGGCTTTTGATTATTGATCCGGAACTCGTTATCCTTCTGCAGTACCTCGAACCGCAGGGGAATCGCTTCACTATCATCATAGAAATCCCGGCGGAAGGTACCGTTGTTATCTTTAATATGATAGGAAACTTCAAAATAGTAGACAATGTAGCCCTTATAGTTTCCGTCCTTGTCTCCGGTATCCTTCAAATCCCATGTTTCCAGAAGTTCAACCTCAAAATCGTAGATCTTCTGGGGGGCAAACCGCTTCATCTGAAGATATTTCCCGATATAATCGTCGGTACACAGCGACTTCAGCTTCGCGAGATCCCCGTCGATCAGCGCATTCATGTAATCGTACCAGAGAACGCAGAGCGGACCGTGCGCTTCGGGATTCCGGACGATCCCAAAGCCCTCGCTGCCATCTTTATAGTAAAGATCCCGCTTTTTATTCATATAATCGGCATCGGCGGTTACGTCTTCACTATAGTTCGGGATCTCGAACCACTCCTGTGGATAGGTGACGACGGTCATTTCAGGCAGATCGTCCGAATTTCCCCGGAGCTTTTCGGCAAGCGCGTCAAAATCCAGCGCATTCAGTAGGATCAGCAGCACCGCCAACAGAGCCAGAACCAGTATAAAGACATACGCGCGCTTCTTTTTCTTCTTTTTGTGGTTCGGTTTTCCGGCGGGATCCTCTTCTGCCGACGGCGGAGCCTGCGATTTTCCGTCCGATTCCTGCTTTGTTTCCGGCGCCGTATCATTTTGCGCCGTCTGCTCTTCCAAAGACTGCTCGGTTTGCGGATCCTCAATGCCCTCTGTCGCCGGATCGAATCTTTCCTTCTCCTCCGACATGGTTCTCCATCCTCTCCTTTGCCGCTTTCGCTCGGCTTATTTTATTTTTCACCATATTATATCATGTAATTTTATGATTGTCAATAGGTTTTTGTACATTTTCAAAAAATTCATAGTTCGTCCACATTCAAGGATTGACAAAAGATGTCGAACGGGCTATAATAAGATAGAAATCAGTCAGACCGTCGAGAAACCTCGGCTGACCTTTATACATGGGAGGCACTATGGAAAATTCACTTCTGTTTATCATCATCGGATGCTCCGCCGTTGCGGGAGTTCTCGTTCTAGCATTTCTTATCTATTATATTACCTATCAACAGCGAATCCGGAGTCTATACAGGGGTTCATACCGTGACGAACGGTTCGCAGGAGCACTCCTGACAATGATTTTCGGGGAGCAGATTATCCGGAAGCCCTACGTTCTGCGGGACGACAGTGTGCAGTCTCCCAGAGTAGACGCGCTCTTCGTCTGTTCGGGCGGTATCGCGGTCATCTCGGTTCAGAAGGGCGGCGGGCTCTACTCCGCTCCCGAGAAGGGTACCTGGCGGGTGATCGAGGACGGCGAAATAAAGGTGATCGACAATCTGCTGGAGAAACAGCAGGCCTACATTTCCGAGATTTCCGCTACGCTGATCAAGAACAGTCTGCGCTGTCCTACCATCCGCGGCTACGTTTTTCTGACCGACGACAGCGCCGAGATCAACTACATAAGCTCGGACAGCGTGCTGACCGGCAGCCGTCTGATCGAGGAGCTGAAGACGTTTGAATCGAAGAATCCCCTGAAATCCAAAGAACAAAAGGCGATTCTGGCTGCGCTCCGGAAGAATCACGCGAACATCAGTCAGACCTTCAAATTCCGCAGTCAGCGGGATTTCGCGGTTTCCGAATCCAAAAAGGAAGCGGTACAGGATCCTTTAGAAGATTTCGATCTCTCCGACCTGATTCTGGTCAACACCGATCATTCGGAGTACGCGTCCAAAGCCGAATCCTCCATAACGACCCAGTTCCGCGTTCTCACGGAACGTGCCGATTCGGACGATAACAGCGGCGAATCCGGCGATCAGGCGTAATATAAACTTATCCATAAAGATCCCCGCCCGTATAATCCGATCAAATCGGAGTACGGGCGGGATGTTTAGATGAAAAGTTCGGGGCATTGCCCCGAACTTTCTCGTTTATTCTATTCAGGGAAGCGCGATCTCGGTTCCGTTAACCAGAACGTAGCTTCCGTTGATCTGAACCTCGATGCTGCCGTCGCGGGTCGCGTAGACCTTGGTACCGGCGGCTTTCAGCGCTGCCAGCGTCTCGGTGTGCATCTGATTCTTGCCGACGTTGTTGGAGCAGATTGCGATCGCGTGCGTAGCCTTCAGTGCGCTGAACAGGCTGTCGTAGCTGCTGTCGTAGATGCCGTAGTTGGGAACGGTGATCAGATCAAAGGTCTTGCCGCCCAGATCGGATACCAGCTCTCCAACGCGCTCGCCCGCGATTCTCGAGGTCATCAGGAAGGACTTCGTTCCGTAGGTCAGGGTGACTGCCAGCGAATTTGCCTCGTCGTTCTCGTCGCTGCCGGTGGAGTAATCCTTGTGGGGCGCGTACAGATTGAGGGTAACCTCGCCCAGCTTGATCTCGGTGGAGTTGTCGGTAATCTTGGTCATGGTCAGTCCGACCGATGCCATTGCGTTGGCGAAAGCGGTGTAGGTTTTGCTATCCTTCACATAGCCGGGAACGTATACGTTCTTGAAGGTAACGCCGGACTGGGTCAGCAAAGCAGGCGCGCCGCCGATATGCTTCTTGGAGAAGTTGGTGATAATCAGGTAATCGACGGTCTTGATTCCCTTTTCCGCAAGGTAGGTGGCGATCTTTGTCTGATCGTCTACGTCATCGGACGCGGCGTCGATCATCACGACACCGTTTGCGGTGCGGATCACGATGCAGGTCGCTCTGCCCGCTTTGAAGAACTTCATTTTGACCGTATCAGGCTCGTTTTCGTCTCCGGGCGTGGTCTGTTGGGTGTTATCGCCGGGGTTCGATCCGGAACCGGTGGGGTCTCCGGAACCGGTGCTGTCCCCGCCGTTGACACGGGTACAGGCCGACAGTCCCAGCACGGTGATCGGCAGAAGCATGGCAACCATTGCCAGCGAAAGAAGCATTTTTTTCAGTTTCATGGCTCTTTTCCTAATTATTCTATACTGTACAAGTACTATACAATAAATTTGTGAACTGAATATGACGTAAACCGAATTTCGCCAAATTTTTTTGTGAAATCTGCGTGAATTTACCGATTACTTC
Organism: uncultured Lachnospiraceae bacterium; assembly: GCA_964405595.1. Taxonomy (GTDB): domain Bacteria; phylum Bacillota; class Clostridia; order Oscillospirales; family CAG-272; genus CAKSQF01. Next base: position 5,009 of record CAYOON010000116.1, read on the forward strand.
CCATCCTTCACCCGGATCACGCAGACTCCGAAGGCAGGGAGGCGAAAATCTTTTCCGTTTGCGCCGTCAATCAGGTTTACGCCCGATTTTTCGATCCGGTATTCCCGATCCGAGCGGTTGACGGCAACGTAGATCTCCCGCTTCCCGTCGAATCTGCGGTAGGCAAAGACGCCGTCGAGAGCCGATTCGTCTACTTCAAAATATCCCTCGGCGAAGAGCGACTCCGATCTGCGGATTTTGCCGATCTTCCGATAGTAGTCCAGCAGCTCGGGATCCTGCCAGCCCCAAGGGTAGGGCATCCGATTGAAGGGATCGCGATAACCCTCCATCCCGGCCTCGTCCCCGTAGTAGATGCAGGGTACGCCGGGAAGGGTCGCGCACAGGGTGTAACAGAGTTTGAGCATCTCCTTCGCCCGCGCCCGCTGCTCCGGGGTCATTCTGGCGACCGCCAGTTCGGCGGCGGGACGTCCCCCGTCGGGATCGCCGCACAGTACCGTCAGAATCCGCTCAGTATCGTGGGTACCCAGCAGATTCATGAGGGTATCGCTGGTTCCCTTGGGATAGTGAGCGTACAGGAGCGCGGTCGCCTCGAAGAGCGCGTCCCTGTCGCCGTCCCGGACGAAGCGGATGATCCCATCCTTGAGGGGATAGTTCATGACAGAGTCCAGCTGACCGCCACGGAAGTATTTCCGGCGGGATCCGTAGGCGATTTTATCGGAAGCGTCCTCCCAAACCTCGCCGTAGATCATTCCCTCGGGATTCTCTTCCTTGACCGCCTTCCGCAGACCGTCCAGAAAGGCAGAATCCAGCTCGTCCGCCACGTCCAGCCGCCATCCGGCGATTCCTTTTCGCAGATAATGGCGCACCACGCCGTCCTCGCCGTATATGTACTCCATATAGGCGGGATTGGTGGTATTGACGGCGGGCAGGATGTCGATGTCCCACCAGCATCGGTATCTGTCGGGGTAGTCGTAGAAATTGAACCAATCAAAATAGGGCGAATCCTTGCTCTGATAAGCGCCGACCGAGTCGTAACGCCCGTTTTTGTTGAAATAGCGGCTGTCCGAGCCGGTATGATTGAAAACGCCGTCGAGGATGATGGAGATCCCCTTGTCCCGCGCCTTTTCGATCAGCAGATCCAGCGCGGCTTCCCCGCCGAACATCTCGTCCACCTGCATATAGTCGCCGGTGTCGTACTTATGGTTGGAGTAGGCGCGGAAGATGGGGGACAGGTAGAGCGCGCTGACTCCGAGGCTTTCCAGATAGTCCAGCTTCTCGGCGATACCGTACAGCGTCCCGCCGAAGAACATATTGTTGGCGACGAATCCCCCTCTGTAATCGGCATACTGGGGGATTCCGTTGTCCCAATCGGGATTGAGGATGGCGTCCTCTCTCACGGGAACATCCCCGCCTTTGGCAAAGCGATC
>CAYOON010000117.1:0-6401 GCA_964405595.1 uncultured Lachnospiraceae bacterium
TTTTGAAAAAGGTGGACGAAAACTTTTACAAACCAGTCAACCAAGAAAGGAACACACACAATGGGAAAATATTTCGGAACCGACGGTTTCCGTGGCGAAGCCGGCGCACAGCTGACCGCCATGCACGCATTCAAAATCGGACGCTATCTGGGCGCACTCATGGGCGAGAACAGCAACCGTAAAAAGGCGCGAGTTGTCATCGGTAAAGACACCCGCCGATCCAGCTATATGCTCGAATACGCCCTCGCCGCAGGCCTGACCGCCTCGGGCGCGGACGCCTACCTCCTTCACGTCACCACCACCCCCAGCGTCGCCTACGTCGTCCGTACCGACGGTTTCGACTGCGGAATCATGATCTCCGCCAGCCATAACCCCTTCTACGACAACGGTATCAAACTGATCTCCCCCGACGGCGAGAAGATGGGCGACGAAATCACCGATAAAATCGAAGAATACCTGGACGGCAAGCTCCCCGACCCGCCCCTCGCCACCGGCGAAAACATCGGCATCGACGTGGACTACTCCGCCGGACGTAACCGCTACGTCGGCTACCTGATCTCCCTCGCCACCCGCTCCTACCGGGGCAAACGGATCGGTCTGGATGCCGCCAACGGCTCGGCATGGATGATCGCCCGCTCGGTCTTTCAGGCGCTGGGCGCCACCACCTACGTCATCGGCGATCAGCCCGACGGCGTAAACATTAACGAAAACTGCGGCTCCACCCATATCGAAGCCCTGCGGGATCTGGTTCTCCGGGAGCATCTGGACGCCGGATTCGCCTTCGACGGCGACGCCGACCGCTGTCTCGCCATCGACGAAAACGGTAATCTCATCAGTGGCGATCACATCCTGTATATCTGCGGAAAATATATGCGGGATCAGGGCAAGCTGTGGGGCGGCAAGGTCGTGACTACCGTCATGAGCAATCTGGGGCTGTACAAGGCTCTGGATGCCGAGGGTATCGGATATGAGCAGACCAAGGTAGGCGACCGCTTCGTCTATGAGAATATGAAGGAAAACGACTACCGTCTGGGCGGCGAGCAGTCGGGACATATCATTTTCTCCGCCTACGCCACCACCGGAGACGGGATTCTGACCTCAATCATGCTGATGGAGGTTATGTTGGAGAAGAAGGCAACCCTGTCCGCCCTCTGTGAGGGGCTGACGATCTATCCCCAGACACTGATCAATGTCCGCGGGGTCGATCGGGAGAAGGTGCTGAACGCCCCGAAGGTACAGGCAGTATTGGACGGGATCAAGGCGGAGCTGGGCGATCGCGGACGGATTCTGGTGCGTCCCAGCGGAACCGAGCCGCTGATCCGGGTCATGGTCGAGGCCGACACGCAGGAACTCTGCGACGCTATGTGCAATCGCGCCGCCGATACCATCCGGGAGAACGGATAAAACCAATATGAAGATTATTTCCATAACCGCTCCCACGGGCGGCGGAAAGACGACGCTGGCGCGGGCGCTTCGGGAAAGACTGCCCCGCGCCTGCTCACTGCACTTTGACGACTACACCTTTGAGGGCGAGGTAGACGATTTTGCCGCGTGGGTACGGGACGACGCCGATTACCATGTCTGGAACCTGCGTCCGCTGGAAGAGGATATTATCCGAATCAAGGAATCGGGCAATTTTGATTATCTGCTGCTCGATTATCCCTTCGCCCGCTGTCACAAGCAGCTGAACTCCTACATCGACTGCGCGATTTACATCAACACGCCGCTGGATGTTACCCTTGCCAGACAGATCCTGCGGGATTTCGCGGATGCCGACGCCAATGCGATAAGACGGCATCTTGCGCACTATCTGGAAGTTGCCAGACCCGCCTATCTGCTCATGCCGGAGCAAGTTCTGCCCTCGGCGGATCACGCGGTCGACGGAACAAAGACAGTCAGGGAACTGGTCGAAGAGGTTCTGGAAATACTTGCTTCCATATGATAAATCACCGCCCACCGCATCAGGCAGGGCGTCGATAAATGACAGACTTTTCAGAAAATTATGATTGAAAACGAAAACTATATGCAGTACATCGACGGCCTACCGTTCAGGCTGAAAGCACCCTTTGATTTCGGATTTCTTTGCGAATACGGAAGAGTGTTCAAGGTACTCGACGATCAGGATTCCGGCAATATCTGCTTCGGAACCGAAAAGGACGGTCAGCGTTTCTTCGTGAAATTTGCGGGCGCGCCCACGGCTCGCGGCATTGGATCGCCCGCCGATGCCATTGAAAGACTGAAATGCGCCGCGTCCGTCTATAGCGAGCTACGGCACGAAAATCTGATCGAACTGATCGAAACCCGAGAGATCGGGGGCGGGTTTGCTGTCCTGTTCAAGTGGGCGGACGGCGACTGCATGGGCAGAATGTACCCGGATGCGCATCGCAGATTTATGGCGCTTCCTATCGAAGCAAAACTCCGCGTTTTCGGCGATATTCTGCGCTTTCTCGAGTACGTCGCTTCGCAGAACTATGTGGCGATCGACTTCTACGACGGAAGCATAATGTATGATTTTGAGAGAGGGAAAACCACCGTTTGCGATATAGATCTATTCCGAAAACAGCCCTGTATCAACGATATGGGCAGAATGTGGGGCAGTTCGAGGTTTCAGTCGCCGGAGGAATATCGGCTCGGCGCGGTGATTGACGAGATCACAAACGTCTACACCGTCGGCGCATTCGCTTTTGCACTCTTCGCCGACTATAACCGAACACCGGATCACTGGCAGCTATCGAAGGGGTTATTCGCGGTTGCCGCAAAGGCCGTTTCCGAGAACCGATCGGATCGACAGCAGTCTATCCGGCAGTTCAGAGAAGAATGGGATATGCACATCAGAAAGGACACACAATCATGACCACCTACATCGCGGGGAACGCCGACGTAATCGTCGTCGGAGCCGGACACGCCGGAATCGAGGCTGCTCTTGCCGCCGCCAGACTTGGCAGAGAGACGATCCTTTTCACCCTGTCGCTGGACGCCGTCGGCAATATGCCCTGCAATCCCGCCATCGGCGGTACCGGCAAGGGACATCTGGTCTTCGAGATCGACGCTTTGGGCGGAGAGATGGGCTACGCCGCCGACCGGGTCACGCTGGCGTCCCGAACGCTCAATCTCGGTAAGGGTCCCGCCGTCCACTCCAAACGGGTTCAGGCGGACAGACAAGCCTACCGAAGCTATATGAAATCGCTGCTGGAGAACACCCAAAACCTCACCCTGCGGCAGGCACAGATCACGAAAGTCCTGTTCGAGGACACCCCGGACGGCAAAAAACGTGCCGTCGGCGTAGAAACGGGATTCGGGGGGCAATTTCTCGCGGACGCCGTGGTGCTGGCCACCGGAACCTATCTGGCATCCCGAACCATCACCGGCGAGGCGGTGTACCACGCCGGCCCCGACGGCATGACCTCCGCCGCGCCCCTCTCCGCCTGCCTCAAAGCCGCCGGAATGACGATCATGCGCTTCAAAACCGGCACTCCACCCCGGATTCATGCCGACAGCATCGACTACTCCCTTTTGGAGGAACAGTCGGGCGAGAAGGAGATTGTTCCTTTCTCTTCCCGCACCGATCCCGCATTTTTTGAGGGAAAAAGGCAGGTTTCCTGCCATATTTCCTATACAAACGGAGAAACCCACCGCATTATCAGAGAAAATCTGCACCGTTCACCCCTATATTCAGGGGTGATTCAGGGTACAGGCCCCCGCTACTGCCCTTCCATCGAGGACAAGATCGTCCGTTTTGCCGATAAGGAACGGCATCAGCTCTTCGTGGAGCCCTGCGGCGCGGATACCAAGGAGATGTATCTACAGGGCTTCTCGTCCAGCCTCCCCGAGGACGTGCAGGTTGCCATGCTCCGCTCCATCCGGGGCTTCGAACACGCCCAGATCATGCGCACCGCCTACGCCATCGAGTACGACTGCGCCGATCCCACCCAGATGGACGGGTCGCTGGAGTTCAAGGACTTCCCCGGTCTGTTCGGCGCGGGGCAGTTCAACGGTACATCGGGCTACGAGGAAGCGGCGGCACAGGGTCTGATCGCCGGGATCAACGCCGCCAGACGGGTGGCGTCGCTGCCGAAGGTGCAGCTCACCCGGGACAGCAGCTACATCGGCACGCTGATCGACGATCTGGTCACCAAGGGGACGAACGAACCCTATCGGATCATGACCAGCCGCAGCGAATACCGTCTGCTTCTGCGGCAGGACAACGCCGACACCCGTCTGACCCCGCTGGGGCACGAGATCGGGCTGATTGACGAGGCGCGCTACGAAAAATTTCTCGAAAAGCAGGCGAAGATTGAAGAAGAGCGCAAGCGGGTGGAGAAAACCTATCTCCCCCCGGCGCAAACCTCGCCGCTGCTCGAATCGCTGGGACTTCCGCCCGCGTCCGGCGGGCTGTCGATAGCCGATCTGCTGCGGCGGCCTACGCTGGATTATGACAAGCTGACCGCCATCGACGCCGGGCGTCCTGCCGATCTGCCCCGGGCGGTCATGCGGAGCGTGGAGATCGCGGTAAAGTACGAGGGATACATCAAGCGGGAGCTGTCCGAGGTCAGTCGGACGGCGAAGCTGGAACAGAAGCGGATCCCGGAGTCGATCGACTACGCCGCCATCCGGGGACTGCGGATCGAGGCGCGGCAGAAGCTGGCCGCCATCCGTCCGACAAACATCGGACAGGCCTCCCGGGTCTCGGGCGTATCGCCCGCCGATATTTCGGTGCTGCTGGTCTGGCTGGAGTCCGCGAAGTAAGTGCTATGAGATTTGATATTGCCACGCGTAATGCGCCATACAGGGGGATCTGTCGCTCCATAAAAACGGACGACCTTTTGACGAAAGACGCCCGCAGGCATTATGATACGCTGCTTCCCCTCTATTTTGCGTATCTGGATTTGATGGCGCATCCGACCCGCGCCCCCTATAACGCGGAATCGTTTGAGAAATTGGCAGAATATTATAGGAAATTCAAAGAACTCGGCGTCGATTGTGAAATCATCGCCTACGATAGTGCGCCGCTGGACAATGCCTTCGGCAGACGGATCGAGCTTCTCGGAATCGACATTGTATGCGATCTGGCGGAGTCGCTGCTGGAGGATCCGGACTGCATAGACGATGCCGTGAAAAAACGGCTGAATCAGTTCGGCTTATGCCGGAAAGACAGCGATATGGAGATTGTTTTGAAGAATTCCAACTGCGGCGACAACATTTGGCGTCCATGTTGGGTGTACAACGTCGATGTTTAAGACTACACCTCTCAAAAATTACCTAAATACTACAAGGAGACCCTGCATGACCGATTTCACCGCATTATACGCCCAGATTCTCACCGAAAACGGGCTTTCCGACTTCGCTTCCGGGGAATACGCCGAGGAATTCGAGATTCTCTATAAAATGCTGGTCGAAACCAATGAAAAATTCAATCTGACCGCCATCACCGACCAAAGAGAGGTGATTCTGCGCCATTTTGCGGACAGTCTCACCGCCGCAAAGCTGATCGGCGGCGCGAAATCGGTCCTCGACGTAGGCTGCGGCGGGGGATTTCCCGTCCTCCCGCTGGCGATCGCCCGTCCCGATGTCTTTTTCACTGCGCTGGATTCCACCGCAAAGAAGCTGACCTTCGTGGAGAGAGTCGCCTATGAACTTGCGTTACCCGTGCACACACTGGCCGCCCGTGCCGAGGAAATCGGCGTTGATCCCGCCCACCGGGAGGGATACGATCTGGTAATCTCCCGTGCGGTGGCGCGGATGAACATCCTCTGCGAACTCTGCCTGCCCTTTGTGCGGGTTGGAGGGCAGTTCATCGCCATGAAGGGATCGGACGGGATGTCCGAGCTGGACGAGGCGCGATCGGCGATCGAGAAGCTGGGCGGGAAGGTGCGATCGACGCATCCGCTGACGCTGGGCGACGCCGGGGGACGGGTACTGATCGAAATCGAGAAGATTGCGCCCACGCCGAAGAACTACCCGCGGCAGTTCGGGCGGATCAAGAAGAAGCCGTTATGAGAAGAAAGGACGAATTTTACGATGATTGACTACGCATTGATCGGCGCGCGGATCCGGGAGGAACGACAGCACAGCCGCATGAAATTGGAAGATCTGGCGTTAGCGCTGGGGATCACCGTCGGATACCTCAGTCAGGCCGAGCGGGGACTGAAAAAAATCAGCCTCGATCTGATCGGGGAAATATCCGAGTACTTCGGCGTGGATCCCGCCTATTTTGTCACCGGAACGGTGATGATCGCCGACAGCGAACTGAACAAGAAGTAAACCGGGATTTTGATAGTTCTGATTTGTTCGTTTGTGAACGCTATTTCAGATTAATATACTCTACCTATCGTTCAGCGGAAGTCGCTAGTTAGCGGGGAAGCGAAATGCGCGTAAACGCGCAACGGGGAAGAACCATCTCA
>CAYOON010000118.1:0-4919 GCA_964405595.1 uncultured Lachnospiraceae bacterium
CACGCTGACCCCGGCCGATGGGGATCATGGAGTCGATGGCCTTGATGCCCGTCTGGAGCGGTACAGATACGCTCTGTCTTGCGATAATGCCGGGGGCTTCTGCCTCCAGCGGCTTGGTCTGATCGTAATTGATAGGTCCTTTGCCGTCAATGGGCTGACCGAGGGCGTTGACCGTTCTGCCGATCAGATCCTCTCCGACCGGAACCGAGAGGACGCTGCCCGTCCGCTCGACCTTGGTACCCTCTTTGATGTCGCCCTTGTCGGACAGGATGGCGATGGAGACAGTCTCCTCCTCCAGGTTCTGCGCAACGCCGTAGCTTCCGTCGGCAAAGGTCAGAAGCTCGTTCGCCATGCAGTTTCGCAGACCGTAGGCGCGGGCGATTCCGTCGCCCACAAGGATCACCGAGCCTGTTTCGGCCATGTCCATGCGGGATTTGTAGTTTTTGATCTGATTTTTCAGAATCTGACTGATTTCTTCGGGTGAGCGGCTCATTCCTGCATCACTTCCTTTACTTCGCTGATACGGTGGCGCAGACTTGCGTCAAAGCGCATCCCGTCAATTTCCACGACCATACCGCCAATTAAGGTAGGATCGTGTCTGCATACAAGCCGAACCGTCTTGCCGGTTCGCTTTTGCAGGGCGGCAGTCAGCCGCGTCTTTTCGGCGTCGGTCAGCACTCTTGCCGAGGTGACCTCTGCCACGAGGATACCCGCCATCTCGTTATAGAGGGTGCGATAATCCTCGATACAGTCGAAAATAGAACGGATTTCGTTCTTTTCGGTAAGAATTTGCAGAAAAGAGAGCAGATATTCGGGCAGATTCCCGCCGAAAGCCTCGACAAGCGCCGCTTTGCGCTCCGATTTTTCGATCGTGGGCGTCTCCAGAAGATCCAGATACTCGGGACAGGCACGAAAAACCGTCCCGACCTGATCCAGCGCATCCAGATAGACCTTCTCCGCCCTGCTCTCCCCGGCCAGCGAGAAGAGCGCCATGGCGTATTCTTTACTGCTCTGCTTCATGGGTTAAACCTCTTTCTTACTTACGAATCCGATGATTCGCCGAGCTCGTCGATAAAGGAGTCGATCAACTGCTTGTGATCGGCGGCGTTGATCTCGCGCTCCAGCATCTTTTCGGCAAGAGCCGTGGACAGATCGGCGATCTCCTGCTTCATCTGCGCCTCGGCCTTCCGATGCTCCAGCGCGATCTCCTCCTTGGCGGAACGCATGGCGGCTTCGGCATCGGCCTTCGCCCGCTCCACGATCTTCTCGCCTTCGGATTTGGCGATCGACTGGGCGGTCTTGATCCGCGCGTCTGCCTCGGCGTCGGCGTTTGCCAGCTTCTCCGACCACATTGCCTGATCCGCTTTTGCCGCGCGTTCGGCGTCCTCCGCCGATTTCATGCTGTCGTCCAACGTCTGCTGACGGGCGGCAAGCATCTTCTGCACCGGTTTAAAGAGGAACTTCTTCAGGATCAGAAACAGGATCAGCAGATTGCAGAGCGAGATCAGGATCTGCCAGATATTAACCGTGAGGATTTCCTGCGACACTGTCGCTAAAATCGGCGGCTGCAAAATCATATTTATGACCATGCCTTTCTTGAAATCGTGAGTTTGTGGCGGTTTCGCCGTCAGGCGAAATCAACGGCGAGCGCCGTTCAAGACACAAACTCGTAGTTTGAAAGAAACTGCAAGCTTCTTTCAAACTTACCATGCCTTTCTCATAAACGCAAGGCTTGCCGTCTGTCCCGGAGCCTTATCCGGCATGACAGACGCAAAACCTTTACTCCTGCAATCAGCCGATCGCCCGCAGGAGGACATTCACCATCAGATTCGGAGCCAACAGAATCAGAAGGAGCGCGACAACCAGCGCATACAAACCGGTCGTCTCGGCGACTGCACAGCCCATCAGCATGGTCGTGGTGACCGAGCCTTTGCACTCCGGCTGTCTGCCGATTGCCTCCAGCGCTTTCGCAACTGCGTTACCTTCTCCGATACCGGGGCCGATTCCGGCGATCATGGCGATACCCGCGCCGAGGGCGCAGCATCCGCAAATAATTCCGATTGCAAGTTCCAACATTGTTTTTCCAACCTTTCGTTTGGGTTTTATTTGATTCGCCGGGAAATCCGGCGTTTCAGTCAAAAGAATTTCGATACCGACAGACCGTCAGCTCCGCGCAAGCCGTTTCTGTTCCCGTCTGCGGCGGCGTTCCTCCCACTTATCCATGGGGAAACCGTCGGACACATACAGCATGGTCAGCATCGCGAAGATAAACGCCTGCAAGCATCCGCTGAACACGTCAAAGTAGATGGACAGTACGGCGGGAATACCGATCTGCAAGAAGGGGATCTCCGCGAGAAATCCCGGAAGCCAGCTGAAAATCATCGCGGACAGTCCCTGCAATCCGCCGGCAAGCAGTGCCGAGATTACCGTTCCCGACAGTACGTTGCCGTAATGACGGAAGGTCATGGAAACGGGCGTCGCAAGCTCGCTGATCATATTGATGGGTGTGAGCACCGCCACGGGCTGGGTATATCCCTTGAGATAGTAGAGAAGTCCGCCCTTGAGCTTATAGAAGGTAATCAGGATAAAGACCGCTATCGCCCATCCGGCAATCACGTTCAGATCAGAAGTGGGTGGGAAGAGTCCTACCAGCGTCAGCAGAGACGAAAGGGCAGAAAGTCCCATGATTGCGGCGATAAAGGGGGCAAATCCCGCGAAAAACTCGCCCATATTCGTGTTAACCATGCTCTTCGTCTTTTCCACGATCCACTCGGCGAAAATCTGCCGTTTGGAGAGCCGTCTGCCGTCGGTTCCCGGGATCAGACCGTGGGTCAGATAGAGGCAGAGCCCCAGAATCGTCAGGATCACGCACCAGGAGTTGACCTGCGCCTCCGAAATCGGAAGATCCTGCAAGGGCATGGAGATCGTAAAGTAGATCCGCGCGCCCGAAATATCCAGCCCGTCAACGGGGACGTTGGTCAGGATTTCCAGCACCATCGCCGCGATCAGCGGCAGAATCGCGATCGCCAGACAGAGCAGATCCACCAGATGAAAGCCAAGACTTCTTGACTGTTTTTTCTCGTTCATATCGATTGCTTCCTATTAGTCCAGTTTATCCTTGAACAGGGGCAGAAAGAGCATTGCGATCCGCGGGAAGAATACCGGGATCACGACCGTCCACGGGGAGAACACCGTTGGAATCAGCAGTCCCACCGCCAATATGGCGACGATCAGCAAAAAACGATAGGTTCGGGAAACCTTCGCCCGCTGCCCCCGTTCCTTATCGTCCTCCAGCGCGGCGGCCTTCACGATAGAGTGGCACATGAGCCAGAAGTTCAGAAGCGACACTCCGCTCGACAGAAGATTGCCAAACAGTACCGGCAGGCTCCATTTCCCGATAATCAGGAAGATGCTCTGCATGAGTACACTGAGGATCAGCACCCAGATTCCGATATATGCGACGCTTTTTCGCACCGCCCGCTTGTTGTCCATGCCTTTCCTCCTTGCCGAAATTGAATCTATTATACTATATTTTCCCATATTTGTCAAGTGAATTTTGCCGGAATTCACAAAAATTATAAAATTTAATCGGGAGCAGAACGAATCTGCTCCCGATTAAAGGAACCATTTATTACCTTCTTTTGTTACTGCTTCCCGCAACAAGCAGGATCAGCCGCAGAAGCTGCATCAGCGAGACTGCCAGTGCGGCGACGTAGGTCATGGCGGCGGCAGTCAGCACCTTCCGGGAGCCTTTCAGCTCATCCTCGGTGAGAATCCCGTAGGAAGAGAGACAATCCATCGCCCGACGGCTGGCATCGAACTCGGTGGGGAGCGTCACAAGCTGGAAAAGGGTGGACAGCCCAAAGGCAAGTACGCCCGCATAGGCGATCCAAGCATACTGCCCGCCTGCGTAGATGAAAAACAGACCGATCAGAATCAGCGGACCCGCCAGCATGGATCCAATCCGGGTAGCCGGAATAATGGCGTTGCGGATCCGCAGCGGGACATAACCCTCCGCCTTCTGGATCGCGTGTCCCGCCTCGTGAGCGGCAACGCCGATGGCCGCCGTGGACGTTCCATAATAAACCTCGGCGGACAGCCGGATCACCTCCGCCTTGGGGTCATAGTGGTCGGTCAGCTTGCCTGCCACCTGCTCCACCCGGATGTGGGAGAGCCCGTTGGAACGCAGAATCCGCTCCGCAGCTTCCCTGCCGGTGATTCCTCTGCTGCTGAGCTGCGACTGGTATTTGTTGAAGGTGGAGTTTACCCTGAAACTGGCGATCATCGCCAGAATCACGAAGGGCAACACCAATACAATATAGTAGTAATCATAATAGAGCCACATAGCAGATTCACTCCTTGTTCTGTTCCGGGATGGTCTTACGAGAACTTATTGTTCTTGTTGATGGCCTCGGCATAGTCGGAAACGGCGTTGGGCGATTTCGTGTGCTGCATTTCGTCCCACAGCCAGAAAAATCCGCCGGTAACCGTCCTGCGCTTCTGCTTCAGATAGCTGCTCAGATCCGCCGGGAACGAGTTGGACTTGCCGGCCCAGAGTCCCGGGATCACGTCCATACCGAAGGCGTTCCTCCACGTCTGAAGCTGATTCCGGTTTCCCGCGCCGCCGTCGTAGCACTGTACATAGATACGATCCACCGCGTCGCCCAGATTCTTCTTGACCTGCACCCACATATCCATATTGTTATAGGGGCAGAGGGTGACCTTTACGCCCATATCCACGCACATTTTGCCGAACTGCGTGAGAATCGCGGGATCGTAGCAGGTCTCGTCGTCGTAGTTGATGGCGTCGGCGTCGTAGGCGTCGATCAGTGCCTTGAAATTCTTGTAGAGCATGGTGTCTCTGCCGGTGCCGTCCCGCTTCATCAGGGCACCGATGGCCTCAAAATCCTTACATCCCC
>CAYOON010000118.1:4929-6364 GCA_964405595.1 uncultured Lachnospiraceae bacterium
TGGACAGCTCCACCCGGGTGACGGAGGATCCGTCGCCCTTGATCTTCTTCCAGCCCTCTGACATGCGGGCGGCTACCGTGATCTCGCCGTTTTCGCAGACTTTTACGTCGTTGAGCCAGAGCGATCCGTCGTCATGCACATGTACCGACCAGACGATAGCGGTATTGAAGCCCGAATTCCGAAGAAGATCCAGCGTTTTTTGCCGTCCGGTCAACTGGGTAACGAAGGGTCCACCGCCGAATACCGCGCTGACCCATCCGTCATCGGTTACGGCGGGAACCGTGGGAGCGGGTGCTTTGGTCGTGGCGATCGTGCCGGACGTGGTAACCGTCGGTTCGGTACCGATGGTGGTTCCGGGCGCGGCAGTGCCGGTCGTGCCGGTAGTCGTCTTTGAGGAGCCGTCACAGCCCGTAAGAATGCAGGACAGAGCCAGCAGGGCTGCCGCAAGAGCGGTAAACAGACGTTTTTTCTTGTTTTTCATGATCAAAAACCATTCCTTTCAAAAGCTTGCCCGGGTCCGGGCGTTTTCTTGCATCTGTCGAAGTAATTTTTTTCATTATAGCACAGATCCTTCCCTTTTGCAAGAGTATACCGAAAGTTTTTTCGTATTTTTCAAACGAAATCGAAAATAGTATTTCCGCCTTCCCAATAGTCCACAAAACCCTTTTCGGACAAATCCGCCTTTTTGAGCAAATTTCCGAAATTTTTTCGAATATTCCCCATCCTCCTTGACAGCACCGCAGCGGTATGCTATAATAAATAAGTAAAAAATTTTAAAATACAGCATGATAACGATCTGACGGATGATCGGATCAGGAAAGGCATAGGAAACAAAATGGAGAACGCATGGAACGGCTTCAAAGGCGGAGTCTGGGAAAATGAAATCAACGTCCGGGACTTCATCCTGAAAAACTATACCCCCTACGACGGGGACGAGTCCTTCTTGGAGGGACCCACCGACGATACTACCGCGCTCTGGGCGCAGGTCATGGAGCTTTCCAAGGCCGAACGCGAGGCGGGTGGCGTGTTGGATATGGATACCAAGATCGTATCCACCATCACCTCCCACGGCGCGGGCTATCTGGACAAGGACAAGGAGAAGATCGTCGGCTTCCAGACCGACGCGCCCTTCAAGCGCTCCCTCCAGCCCTACGGCGGCATCCGGATGGCATCCCAGGCCTGCGCGGCCTACGGCTATGAGGTGGATCCCGGAATCAAGGAGTTCTTCACCACCCACAGAAAGACCCACAACGCCGGTGTGTTCGACGCCTACACCCCCGAGATGCGAGTCTGCCGCTCCAATCACATCATTACCGGTCTGCCCGACGCTTACGGCCGCGGCAGAATCATCGGCGACTACCGCAGAGTGGCACTCTACGGTCTGGACAAGCTGATCGCCGACAAGTCCTCCCAGATGAAGAACACCAACGACGGC
>CAYOON010000119.1:0-6299 GCA_964405595.1 uncultured Lachnospiraceae bacterium
AGGGCCTGATGCCGAACCCCAAGGCCGGAACGGTTACCATGGATATTGGCAAAGCTGTTACCGACGCTAAGGCAGGTAAGATCGAGTACCGTCTGGACAAGACCAACATCATTCACTGCCCCATCGGCAAGGCATCCTTCGGAGCAGAGAAGCTCCAGGAGAACTTCGACGCACTGCTGGGCGCCGTCATCAAGGCGAAGCCCGCAGCAGCAAAGGGTCAGTACATCAAGAGCTGCGTACTCGCATCCACGATGGGCCCCGGCGTGAAGGTTAACTATTCGAAGTTGGGGTAAAACCTCAAAAAAGCACGGGGTTTGGGGCTGTTGCCCCAAGCCCCGTTCCTTTTTGAGGGCTGCGAAGCAGACCTTGCTTCGCCCCACGTTTCGGCAAGGCCGAAACGTTCCCCACCAAGGGAACTTCTTGAAAGAGAGTTCCAATGGACTTTCTTGAAAGTCCATTTGGATCCTTCAAGAACTTTTATAAAAACAAATACACGATTAGGAGTGTATTGATTCTATGAATGAAGAAATAAAGAATTTGATTGCCGCTGCCGATAAAGCTATCAAAGAAGAAAGATTCGATGATTTGACGGAGTTTTATACGGATGATGCGGTTTTGGTTGTAAAGCCGGGACTGGAAGTCAGGGGCAAGAAGGCAATAAAAGAAGCGTTTATCAAAATTGCGGCCTATTTCAAGAACAGCGTCGTCCCGACACAAGGGAAAATGCTGATGATTGAAGCCGGAGACACGGTTCTGGTTTTGTCCCAGACGTTACTCGATGCCGACAACAAAGAAACTTCCGAATACAGCATGGATCGCAGAGCAACTTATGTATACAGAAATGTCAACGGAAAATGGTTGTGCGCGGTCGATAATTCCTACGGAACAACATTGCTTGATTAAGGTATAAGTTGAATTTTCATCAGAAATACAGAATATAACTAAAGGTAAATTATAATAGGGAAGCGTTAATATGGACGGGAAAACTACAGTTAAGTATTTGCAGAACTATATAAAGCAAAAGGACTATCATCCCGAATTACTAAAGGACTACTTTTTGAAGCTGTCCGAAGAAGTCGGGGAGCTTTCCCGGGCAATGAGAAAGGGTCTGAAAGCTCCGAATAACGAAGATATTAAAGGAACAATCGACGAGGAATTGTGGGATGTGATCTATTACGCTATTGCCATTGCGAACCTGTATGATATTGATCTGGAGCAGGTGATCAAGGTAAAGTCAAAGATGAATCAAATCCGCTATCCTTCGTCTGTCGTATTTGAAGAGAACAAATAAATCTATGGATTTTATATTTATCATCGGTCCCAGTGCTGTCGGGAAAACCACGTTGGCAAAAGAATTATATAAGCATTATAACGGCGTGTATCTTGAACAAAATATGGTTCCCGAATTTATGATTCCCAATGATGTTGAAGATGTGGGACTCTATGAGGAACAATTGTGCTGGGAAAATGTGCTGCTTCAATTGGAATTTTTCCGAAGCAAGGGCTGTAAAAATATTGTCGCGCTCGATTTTGATGATTACAGGGCAAGAGAGCTTCCGCATAGATTTAAAGGGTATAATTTCATTATCTTAAGATTGGTGTCAAGCGATACCGACCAAATCAGACGGCAGATGATTCACCGTCACAATCATGAGGGCGGACTGTATGCGCTGGATCAGATTGAGCGAAGTAATCAGGTAATTCTGAATAGACCGCTTCTTCCAAATGAAGTGAAGATTGATATAGCGGGGAAAGGCAAAGAAGAAGTCCTGAAAAGTGCGATTGATATTATTGATAGTTTTAAGCCGCTGTCAGAGTATGATTATCAACCGGATCATGAACAAAACTACCTGTCATGGGTACAAAGCCGCAACTTGCGTTAACTGATTTGCTATCCGCGGCTTCAATATATGTTTCAGTCGAAGTTGCGCAAGAATTACTTGAGATGCTGAAAAATCCTGATTTACTTCGGAATTTAGCGAGGGAAGCAGAATGAGAGACACCGAAATTGAAAAAGAGATGTACCGTCAGGCGGTCGAATTGATCAACAAACGCTATCCTGTCGGATGGGGCGGCGCCGGAGTCGTGCATACGGCGAACGGACATTACTATACAAGCGTCAGTATTGATACCGCGAACGCGTCTGCGACCTTGTGTATAGAGACAGGCGCGATGCTGGAAGCGCACAAGTATAACGAAAAAGTTACGCATTGTATGTGTCTGGTGCGGGATGACGAGACGGCTCCCTATAAAGTCCTGTCCCCCTGCGGGATTTGTCAGGAACGCCTGCGATTTTGGGGAGAGGACGTGCAAGTGGCGGTTACCACAGAAGATAATTCGCTGAAATTTGTCACTTTGGGTAAGCTCCAACCATACCATTGGACAAAGGCATATCCGGCGCACACGTTGGAGCATTTTGAGGAGTAAATCCTGATTAACAGTAGAAATATAGATAGAATGATAAATAAATTACCATAAGGAGGGCAAAGATGGAAAAACGGGACAAACAAATGCGGATCGCTGACGGCGCGATCGTGTTCATGCTCTGCCTGTTGCAGATGGGTCTGCTGGGATCGCTCCTGCTGCCCGCCATCGGATGCTTTGCGATCCTGATCTGCGAGAGCCTGACCGTGACGCTGACCGTCCTCGCTGCCAGATTCACCCGTCTGCGCTCGTCGGCGTATCTGAAATTCGACCGTCCGAAGGTTGGAGCAATCTGCGGCTCCGCGCTGCTTTATGCGGCTGCCATCCTAGCCGTGATCCCGGCAGTACTGTTCGGACACCTGCTCGTGCCGAATTTCGCCGCGTCGGGCTTTCATATACTGGATTATAAGGCATCCGATTGGTGGATGCTTCTGCTGATCCCGCTTTTCTCATCGGCAGCGGAGACGCTCCTATTCGAGGGCTACCTTTACTCCAGATTCCGCTATCTCGAGCGACCCATCCTCCGGATCCTGCTGATCTCGCTGCTGTTTGCGGTCTACCATATCGAGCTCTACCTGCTGATTCCGCTGATTTTGGTGGAATGCGCGATTCTGCTGATCAGGGAGCGAACCGACTCCATGCTGATCCCCGCTGCGCTCCATTATGTCACCGGACTGCTGTCGATCTCGCTGCTGCAAGCGTCCTCGTCCGCCGAGACCCTGTTGGGCACCGAGATGGGCGGCAGACAGGTCGCCGGATTGGCGCTGATCTTCCTCGGTGCCGCCATCCCCGTATGGCTGTTGGGCGGTCTGCTTCTCAAGGGGAAACGCAAGGCAACGCCGATCTTCAACGTGATCCTGTTGTCGGTCGCGCTGGTACTGGTCGCTGTCGGATGCGGGATTTCGGGAACCGAACTCTGATTAAACCTGATATTATAGGAGGTTTTTGTAAAAATGTCTCACGATTATCTGATTTCCGGCTACGAACCGGCATCGCTCTTCCGCTACTTTGAGGATCTTTGCGCGATCCCCCACGGATCGGGCAACGAGGCGGGCGTCGCCGACTGGCTCTGCGATTTTGCCAAGGCGCACGGACTGTTCTGCATCCGGGACGCCGCGAATAATGTATTCATGCGCAAGGAAGCCTCGGCAGGCTACGAGGATCACCCTCCGATCCTGCTGCAAGGGCATACCGATATGGTTTGCGAGAAGAATAAGGACACCGTCCACGATTTCGATAAGGATCCGCTGGATCTCTATATCGAGAACGGCTGGCTCCGCGCCCGCGGAACCACCCTCGGCGGTGACGACGGCGCGGCGGTTGCCATGATGCTGGCGATTCTGGACGACGACAGCCTCGCCCATCCCATGCTGGAGTGCCTGTTCACCACCGGCGAGGAAACCCGTATGGCGGGCGCCGACGAGTTCGACTATAGCGTAGTGACTGCCAGAAAGCTGATCAATCTGGACTCCGAGGAGGAGGGGATCGTCACCGTCTCCTGCGCGGGCGGCGCCGATGTGATGCTGAACTACCCCGTGGATCGGATCGCCGAGAGCGGACGGACGCTGCGGATCTCGGTCAAGGGACTGGCAGGCGGACATTCGGGCGCGGAGATCCATCTCTGCCGCGCCAACGCCAACCGGGTGCTGGCGAGACTGCTGGCGGTGCTCTACGAGGATGAACCCTTCCGCCTGATTGGGGTCTCGGGCGGCAATAAGCGTAACGCCATCCCCAGAGAGGCGGAGGCGGAGATCGCCGTTCTGGACGAAAAGCGCGCTACCCGGATCCTGCTGGAGGAAGAAGCGCGGATCCATGCCGAACTGTCCCCTGCGGATAACGGTTTCCGGGTACACATCGGGAAGGGCTGCGTCAGAGAGGAGATGTTCTCCTATAAGGATACCTCTGCCGTGCTGAATCTGCTGCTGACTGTACCCAACGGGGTGATCGCCATGTCGCCCACGGTGGAGAACTTTGTTCGCACCTCATCCAATATCGGCGTAGTCACTACCGACGAGGCGGGCGTGCATGTGGGGATTATGGCAAGATCGTCCTCGGATAGCGAGATGGAGGCGACGCTGCTTGTATTCCGTCGTATTGCCAAGCTGATTGGCGCCGAATACGTTCTGGAGGATCGCCACGCCGGATGGGAGCTTTGCCCCGATTCCGACCTGACCCGCGACTATGTGGAGGCGTGGAAGTCGCTCTATCCCGAGAAGGAGCCGATCGTCAGCGGAATTCACGCGGGACTGGAGTGCGGGATCATTATCTCCAAGCTGGACGGAAAGTGCGACGCTATCTCCATCGGCCCCAATATGCGGAACATTCACACCCCCGACGAGGCACTGTCTCTGATCTCCTGCCAGCGTACCTACGCGCTGGTTGCACAGATGCTGAAACGGGGATGAAGTGTACGGAATTTGCCGATATAAGGAAGCCCGGGACGATGATCCGGCTTTACTGGCCGAGAATTTTGGATAGGCAATTGATTTTTCGAAGATTTGTGCTATAATTCATGTAAAGGAAGTGGTATTTTCATGATTTCGTGGAGCAAAATGCGGAAAAAGTTGGAAGAAGACTACCTATGTCCTGTTTTGCGGGGGCGGATTCAATATTTTGCCACTGCATACAGCAAGTGCCCCGATCAAGAGGGGCGGGCTGCGATTCGTCTGGACGGACAGGAGATTGCAAAGAGCAATTTCTTCGCATTCGAGAGGACATTGTTTCAGAAGATAGATGAGATCGAGCGGGATTTCCCTGATCTTCCCAGACAGGAAAAATGGGTTTTGGAAGACAAAATGGTGAAAGATGAGGGAAATTTTGATCAAAGAGTGCTCTATCAGGCGTTTTACGAATTCGACAATCAAAGTATAGAGGAAAGTCTGAACAGCGGGAATGCGCTGGTGCGGATTTTTGCCATACTGGATCGCCGGGTAGGGAAGCGTCGCCTGCTGGCATTGGCGGAGAGGATGGAACAGGAGCTTGACTTTGTGAAACCTTTTTACGCCCTGCGCATGGAGGCGGAAGGGTTGAAATTTCCGCTACAATAGAGGAAACCCAGTCAAAATCGGGCACAAATGCCTGACTTTGGCTGGGCTACTGTTTTGCTGGGAAAAATTCCATTTTCCTCTTGACTTTTCTTTCCTATTGTGCTAGAATGATTTTGCGACACAAGTAAATAATTGTGCAGTTGAACACTCGTTTTGTCATATGGCAAAAACGCGTGTTCTGGTTTCGTGTGTTCGATTGCACGTATTGAAACACTTGTGTCGCAGCAAGGAACACTGCGTTTTTCGGTGCGCAGTTTCGGCTGCGCACCTTTTTTGTTAAAAGGAGGAAGTAAAAAATGTTTGATCCCGAATATCAGGAAATACGAACACCCGAGGATGCCAAGGCATTGAATAAGCTGTGGATTCCGCATAAGCCGGGGGTGATTCTTGACGTGGAGTTTGTCACACATATTACCGAAACGGGTGAGGAGGAGTACCACGAGGAAAAGGGGCTTGCGGCGATCAAACTGCGGCTGCTGGTGACGAGGACAAGTCCCTTTTTGGAGATTGAGATTCTCTGCCGGAATCCGATCCATTGGAATCTTGAGACGACATTCTTCTCCGACTTCGTATTTGACCGTTATTTCGATCGCCCCAGAATCAGCTTTCTTCCGCATTTTTCAGATAAAACATCGAATTATAAAGCACCAACCAGTATTTTTGCCGCAAAGTTTGAATGGCGGTATGTGGAAGATCCGGTGATTGAGATTTTATAAGAAAATATACATACCCGACCGGCTTTCAAACGCGCCCGCCCCTTGATGGGGTAGGCGCGTTTGAAAGTTCTTGAAGGGATCCAAGGGAAACTTCTTTCAAGAAGTTTCCCTT